>JBBSQD010000023.1:0-39233 GCA_038258185.1 Aggregatilineales bacterium
AAAGCTCTTACCGGGCTGTTCACGCCACCGGGGGTTAAATTCTGTGCCTGTTTAAATAATCCTTCTGATCGTGTTGTCTTCACTCAATCAACTCCTGGGTACATGGGACTGGTGACTTTATTTGCCAGATATTCTACAACGTGTCGCGCCGTATCTTTACCTTGCCTGACGCAATCCGGTACGCCAACGCCTTTATAGGAACTTCCGTCCACGAAAATCCCCTTTGGCAACGCTGCTTCGATCTGCGCCACGCGTTCTATATGGCCGACATCGTATTGCGGATAGCCATCGATCCAGCGGTAAATGCGGCGAAACAGCGGCTGAGCAGTAATGCCTAAAATGGCTCGTAGTTCTTCGCGTAGTCCATTAACCAGCAGATCATCTGACAATTCAATTGATGACCGTGTTCTTGGCCCACCAAAAAACAACCGGATAAGCACATAACCAGCAGGCGCGCGATTTTTCCATTTTGACGTTGTCCAGGTCATGCCATCAATAAGACGTTTTTCGCTGGCGGGAACGACCAGCCCAAAGCCATTGAGGGGGTGGGGCACATCATCTTGTCTAAACGCGAAATAGGCTGTGCCAATACTGCTATAGCGTAAGCTGCCTAAATGCTTTTTCGCCTCAATCGCTTGCGCAGGCAATAATTTTGAGGCAATTCGCGCGGAGGTGGTAATAATCACTGCATCTGCTTGCAGACTATTCCCGTTGGCAAGTTTGACACTGTAACCATCATGTTCAGTGCTAATTCTCTCTACAGATGTGTTTAGTTTCAGATCGCCATCAAGTTTACCTTGGAGAGCATTTACCAGAGTTTGCGTGCCGGTGATGAAAGAGATAAAAGCCGGCGAGTCATTTGGTGGCCTTTGTTTTTGAGCGGTTCGCGATCCCTTTATCAGACTACCATATTTCTTTTCCTGAGCGGGGAATTGTGGGAAAGTCGCCAGGATACTTTGGCGATCAGACTCGCCATTGTAAACTCCTCCCAGAAGCGGTTCGGCCAGTTTATCCAGCGCTTCAGCGCCTAATCGACGTTTTACGAAACTGGCGAGACTTTCATCTGTGTTGCTCATGCGTGGGGTTATGACTAAATCCAGTGCCATACGCATTTTCCCCCAGAGAGTGAAAAGGGGAGATTTTACAAACGGCCAAAAGCGCGTTGGCACCAGCAGTTGCAGACCTTCTGGTAAGGGCAGAGGTTTGCCTTTGTGCAGGACAAAGGTATGGCTGTTATAGGGCTTGACGGTTTGTATGGCGCTTTCCAGCCCAACTGCCTGAGCGAGTTCTAAAGCCCAGGGTTTGCGGGTGAGGAAGGCATCTGGCCCGAATTCGAGTACAAACGGGGCATCACCGAAACCATCAACCTGTTCTGTCCAGACTTTGCCGCCCCACCGATCCGAGCTTTCGAGCAAGGTATAGTGAATTGGATCGGCAGACTTTTCCGCTAACTGTTGAAGATACCAGGCAGCACTTAAGCCGGTGATGCCACCGCCGATAATGACCACGTGTTTCATGATTGACTTGTGTAATGGTGAACAAAATCGACTAACTGACGGACATTTTCCACAGGAGTTTCTGGCAGTATGCCGTGTCCCAGATTGAAAATATGGCCGGGGCGATTTCCAACCTGATCGAGAATAGCCTGTGCCTGTTGTTTCAAGGGTTCCCAGTCCGCAAACAGAGCAACCGGGTCTAAATTTCCCTGAATTGCGACGTTATCGCCTAATTGCTGCCACGCTTGCATCAAATCAATGCGCCAATCCACGCCAATAACATCCCCACCCGCGTCACGAATCAGGCCTAACATGCCGCTTGTATTAGTCCCAAAATGGATAATGGGCACATTCGCCTGTTGGGCAATTCGGATGGTTTCCTGCGTATAGGGCATCACGAACTGGCGATAATCCTGCGGTGAAAGCTGGCCGACCCAGCTATCAAAAAGCTGAAGCGCGTGCGCACCAGCCTCCGCCTGAGCAAGTAGATACTGACCCGATACCTGACTCAATTTCGTCATAAGCTGATGCCAGAGTTTAGGCTCGTTAAACATCAGGCTTTTGACATGAATGTGGTTGCGACTGCTGCTGCCTTCGACTGCATAACAGGCCAGCGTAAACGGTGCGCCACTAAAGCCAATCAGGGGGATACCGCGTGGGTCAAGTTCGGCACGAGCCAGCTTAATCGCCTCCAGGGTAAAGGACAAACTTTCTTGTGGCAGGGTAACACGGAGTTTGTCGACATCGCTGGCGGTACGCACAGGATTATAAATGAGTGGGCCTTCACCTTTGACAAAATCCAGTTCCAGCCCCATTGATTCCAGCGGAGGGAGAATATCTGCAAAAATAATGGCAGCATCCAGGTCAAAGGCATGGATTGGCTGCATCGTGACTTCGCAGGCAAGTTCAGGCGTTTTAATCAGTTGTAGAATCGTATGTGTTTCGCGTAGCTTACGATATTCAGGCATATAGCGGCCTGCCTGACGCATCAGCCAGATCGGCGTGGCATCGGTTGGCTCACGACGGCAGGCTTTTAGAAAACGACTATCGCTTACTAACTTTGTCCGGTTTTGCTGCAATTGTTTATCAATATTCATCAGAATTGTTCCTCCAGCCAGGTGACAGCGTCCTTGGCGAAATAGGTCAGGATCATATCCGCACCAGCGCGTTTGATGCTGATCAGACTTTCCAAAGCACAGCGTTGCAAATCAATCCAACCATTGGCGGCGGCGGCGTGTAACATCGCGAATTCCCCGCTGACCTGATAGGCCGCAACCGGTAAATTGTATGTGCGCCGAACTGCACTGATGACATCCAGATAGGGGAGGGCCGGTTTGACCATCAGCATATCGGCACCCTCAGCGACATCAATCGCCACTTCTTTGAGTGCTTCTCGGTAGTTGGCGGGATCCATCTGATACTGACTGCGATCTCCAAACTGGGGTGGGCTTTCGGCTGCCTCGCGGAATGGGCCGTAAAATCCGCTGGCGTATTTGGCGGCATAGGACATCACCGAAACCTGCTGCAAACTGCTCTGATCGAGCGCTGTGCGGATTGCCCCGACCATGCCATCAATCATGCCTGAGGGCGCGATAATATCGGCACCAGCGGATGCATGGACGATAGATGCCTGTGCCAGTAATTCCAGCGTAGGATCATTTAAGAGATAACCCTGCGGTAAAGCCGAATTGTAATGCTCATGATCAGGTGTGTTGATGATGCCACAATGACCATGATCGGTATACTCGCAGAAACACATGTCGGAAATGACAATCAGGTCTGGATTGGTATCTTTAATGACGCGAATGGCCTGTGGAATAACCCCCTCGGAATTATAGTTTTCGCTACCACAGGGATCTTTATGTTCCGGAATGCCGAATAGGATTACTGCGGGGATCTTCAAGGCTGAGATGCGGCGAATTTCGTCTGGCAATCGATCTAATGTCCACTGAAATTGCCCCGGCATTGAGCTGATGGGGTGTTGAATATCCTGCCCGTAACGCACAAAAAGTGGATAAATAAAGTCTGCTGGAGACAGGGTTGTCTCCCGTATCATTTTTCGCACATTGGCATTTAGACGTAAGCGACGCAGACGCAGAATTGGTGAATGCTGCGTTTTTGCGCTGGATGATACCTGTGTTTGGGCATTGTTATTTGTAATCATAGGGACTGACTTTCTGTCTCGTAAAATATTCCTGAAGTGCATCCACAAGCGCTTCCAGAGTGTGTGTTCTGGGAACCACATTTACATTCAAGCCGTCGGCTTGAGCGGTGGTCGCCGTTTTGGGGCCGATACAGGCAATACAAACTTCTTTTAGCTGGTTAATATCGCCACCTTCGTTCTGAAGCCGTTGGATGAAATTGGTGACTGTCGATGAACTGGTAAATGTGATGGCGTGCAGCACTTGAGATTGTAAATAATCCAACAGATGAATTCCACCATGTCCAGGCGAATTTTGATAGGCTGTGACTGTGGTCAAATTAACCTGCATTTCGTTCAATACGCTGATTAAAGCGCCATCCGCGATTTCGGATTGGGGTAACAATATCGACGTGTCAGGTTCTAACGTCAAAGATTGTGCGAGTGCTGATGCTGTATAAGTTGGGGGGACAACTTCTACATTCAAATTAAGATGTTTTTTTACAGCATCCGCTGTGGACGGCCCGACTGCGGCAATCTGAAATTTCTGGGGATTAGGGAGGCTAATTTGTAAGGCGTTTAAGCGCTCCGCGATGCTATAGGCGGTATTGGCACTCGTGATAATTAACCATTGGAATTTTCCATGCGCCAGTTGATATAAGGCCTCATCAAACGCCTGTGTGTTCTGTGGCGGGCGAATTTCAATGCAGGGATAGAGCAGGGGAATAGCGCCTGCCTGCTGAAGTAAATTCGCTAATTTGGCGGATTGATGGGCTGCACGCGTAATCAGCACTGTTTTGCCGGTAAGTACGCTCACACGAGATTCTCCAGCAATGCCGCCGCACCTTTTTGCAAGGCCTGATCTGCCATTGTTAACCCAACACTTTGAGCGGATTCTAAATCAGCAGGCGCATCCAAATGATAGTCCTGCTGTTGCTGGCCATCCGGACTATTCACACGTCCATGGAGATACAGTTGGCTATCGCGAATTCTCGCATGTGCAGCTATGGGCAAGGAACAGCCTCCACCCAGACCAGCCAGAAAAGCTCTTTCAGCAGTTACGGCAATTTGCGTGTTTGGATCATTCAATGGCGCTAGCAGACTGATCAGATTGGCATCATCGCGGCATTGAACGGCCAGCGCACCTTGCCCCGGAGCAGGAAGCATAAGTTCAAGCGGGAACATCTCTGTGATATTCTGCGTCAAACCTAAACGTTCCACACCTGCTGCTGCCAGTATCGCCCCATCATACACTCCCATTGGATCTTGAGCTTTACGAATACGTGTATCCACATTGCCACGAATATCCACGATATTCAGATCAGGCCGTAAATGGAGCAACTGCGCAGCGCGTCTCTTGCTGCTGGTGCCAATGGTTGCGCCCGATGCAAGCTCCTGTAATGTCGAGCCGCTACGACTGATGAGTACATCCTGGACATTGGCCCGTGGCGGAATGGCTCCAATTGTCAAATCTTCTGGCGACTCTGTGGGTAAATCCTTGAGGCTGTGCACGGCACAATCAATTTCACCCTGTTTTAAAGCCGTCTCAATTTCTGCCGTAAAGACCCCTTTGCCTCCGATAAGGGGGAGGGGTGTATCAAGAACGGTGTCCCCTTTGGTTGTGATGACCTGGATTGTAACCGTGATTCCCGGCCAGATATGACGAAGGAGGTTGGCAACATAGTCGGTCTGCCAACGTGCAAGCGCTGAACCGCGTGTCCCGAGCCTGATTGTGCTTAAAGGCTTACTCATCCTTGTTTATTTTCGGGCGTGGTTTGGCATCCAGCGAATCGAGTGCGAAAAGCTGGCGGATGGCATGGCTGTAATCATTGTGGTCGCCATAAGCCGCTCGTGATTTTATGGTGACGGTTGGTTTGTGAAGTACTTTATTGACGATCCGGTGAGCCAGCTCATAAACCATTTCCTGTTCGGACGCGCTTAAGTTGGGCAGACGATGTAAAGTGCGCTCAACCTCTGCTTCAACCATAGCCGCAGTATTGTGACGCATCTCGATGATGAGGGGGACGATTTCCCGTGTATTGAGCCACTTTATGAAAGCAGTAAGCTCCTGTTGGATGATCTCCGCAACGGCCAGCGATTCTTCTTCGCGTTGTTGACGATTGTGATTGACAATCCTGTGAAGATGGTCGATGTCATAGCGTTTTATGCCGGCTAAATCCTCGACCTCAACAGCAATATTACGGGGAACGCCGACATCAATTAGTA
This sequence comes from Aggregatilineales bacterium, assembly GCA_038258185.1. Taxonomy (GTDB): domain Bacteria; phylum Chloroflexota; class Anaerolineae; order Aggregatilineales; family Phototrophicaceae; genus JAIOHN01. Next base: position 5,863 of record JBBSQD010000023.1, read on the forward strand.
TAAGCGGACGGAGCGCCCTGGCTTTCATGACGCTGGTCATCAGAGCTTTCGTGAGGATTGGATGGATGACTGTAGCCGTAGAAATGACTCCATCTGTGTGGGTAAGCGCGGACAATAACCAATCCCAGGGGAGTGCAGTTACTTCTAGCTTTGCCGCTAACTGCTTGGCTCGTTCATCTGTGCGATTAACAATCGTAACACTAGCTGCATTGCGCATTTTTAGAGCTTGGGCTGCGTGTTTACCCATTTCGCCAGCACCAAGAACCAGGACATTCATGCCGGAAAGGCTGTTATTTGTGATGTGCTGAATAAGATCTACAGCAGTATGGCTGATTGAGAGGGTGTTGCGACTGATGCCGGTTTCGGTTCGACTTCGTTTACCTGCATGAATGGCCATCGTGAACAGTTTTGACAGCACTGGGCCGCTGGTGCATGCTATTTGTGCGGCTTGCAAAGCCTGTACGACTTGCCCCAGGATTTGTGATTCACCAATGACCAATGACTCAAGCCCTGACGCCACGCGCATGAGATGCTCAACAGCCTGATTAGCTTCTAGATAGTACAGGTAAGGCTGTAGTGTTTTTTTGGATAAAGTTAGATCTGTAACAGATTGAACCAAAAAATTCGTGACTAAGTCAGTTGCAAACTCTACCTCATCGCACACCGCGAAGATTTCAAGGCGATTACAGGTCGATAAAATGGCAACTTCGGCTAGACCCTGACTACAGAGGTTTTTCAAAGCCGATGAAAGCGCATCGCCAGTAAGGTGCAATCTTTCACGCAATGCAAGCGGCGCAGTTCGATAGTCTAAACCGATTAGGGTAATGGGCACGATCTTTTACCAATCTATGAGTAAAGCTGGAAATTAACCTTGATGTACAGAGTCGCTTGTTTTCAAAGCCGTTGTAGATGCTATCCCTGACAGGCAACAATCCAGAGGGCAGACATCGTGGCTTGGGCCTCTGTTTCCAAGATAAAGCCTGTCCGGTTCGGTTGTCATCCGTTCACTGATTAGCTGGCGAATCATGATGATAAATTTCGGATGCACCCCGACAGTAGCAGCTCTGATCAGGTTTATCCCTAAGTCTTGTGCTAGCTGCTGCACCTCTGTATCCAGATCATATAAAACTTCCATATGATCCGAAATAAAGCCAATTGGCGCCACTATGACATCTTTAACTCCATTTCTGTGAAGTTCCTGAAGATGATCGCCAATGTCAGGCCCTAACCAGGGTTGACGAGGGGAGCCGCTGCGACTTTGATACACGAGTGCCCAATGATCCTCAAAACCGGTTTCCTGTGCTACTAACTGACAAGCCTCTTGCAGTTGTTTTTCGTAGTCGCTATTTTGGGCCATGCTCTCAGGTATGCTATGCGCTGTAAAGGTGAGGTGTGTGGCTGAGAGCCTCTCTTGTGGGATTTGGTCAAGCGATGCGCGGACATTAGCAATATTCGGTTCAATAAAACCGGGGTGATTATAAAACTTCCGCGTAAAGCTGATTTGTGGTGCTGACGCGCCAACTTCGGCCTGGGCCTGCATTACATCTTCGCGATATTGACGGCAGCCAGAGTAAGAGCTATAGGCTGATGTGATAAACGCCAGTGCATTCTTAATCCCATCAGCGGCCATTTGCTGAAGTGTGTCTACTAAAAGGGGATGCCAATTTCGATTACCCCAATAGATGGGAAGGTGAATATTCGAGGCGGCAAGCTCACTTTCCAACGCAGCAATTAATGCTCGATTTTGCGCGTTTATTGGGCTGATTCCATCAAATAATTCGTAGTGATGGGCTACTTCGTGCATCCGGACTGGGGGTACATTTTTGCCCCTTAGAACATTCTCCAGAAATGGCATGACTTCATCCATTCCTTCGGGGCCACCAAAGGAGATAATCAGGATTGCATCGTAGGCCGTTATTGGATTGCTATAGTCACTCATGGTTATTGATCTTGCCTTTAAACTAACGATAAATCGCTTTTACTCACTAAGATTTGTGCCTACAAAAATGATGCCTTCGCGAATTTCAACCTGATAAGCGTTGACTGGCGAACTGGCCATACCATCAACCACCTGACCGGTTTTCAGATCAAAGCGCGCGTAATGCCACGGGCAGATTACGGTGCATTGCTCGTCATGTGTTTCAAGCGTGCCTTCGCTAAGAGGGCCGCGGGCATGGGAACAGCGATTGCTGAGCGCATACAAGTACCCATCCACATTAAACAATGCAATTTGCTGGCCGTTTAAGTACACAACTTTGCGATCGCCGGGTTGAAATTCTTCTATAGGGCAAACATCTATCCAGCTTGGTGTATTTTCTGTATTTTGCTGATGAGGTCTGGCTATGGTTGGCCCGCCAACCGAGTCCAGCGCTTCATCAAGTTCCATACGAAGGCAGGAATAGAGTGGGGTATCCTGAAGCGTGTAGACGCTCGCCTCGGTTTCGCGTAACTCCTGAACCAGATCCAGAAAATCTGAGGGCTCATCAGTTTCGAAAGCCACGACGAATTCCTGATCATCTAGGCCGAAAGAGTAGGTGGTATTGAGTTTTACAGCCGGGTATTTGCGACCTACACGGATGTGCTCGTCCATCATCAACTGACGCTGCTCAACTGACATCTGATACCAGGGACGGGTTTTGATAAATGGGTAGACGAAAAGATATTTAGCCTCACTCGGTGAGATAATCAGACGCTCGATATCTTCATCGGGATTGTCACGAATTTCGTAGATGGATCTTTTTGTCTGTGACAGGTAGGAAGCGGTTATATTGAGATATGCTCCCATACGGGTCGAAATGATGGCGGTAGCAAGTTCCTGAAAAGGCTCGACGCTGGTGGCAATTTGCCAAAGCAATAATTCAACGTCACTGCGTGTGCCCATTAAGCTGTAAGGGCGCAAGAGCATGCGCCGGTTAAAGGTTTCTATGACCTCTAAGAGCTCAAGCTTATGTTCGGATTGAATTTCTGGTGATAACCGCCGCCAAACAGGGTCTACTTTGTAAAAAGCAAAGCGCACATACTGGCGATTAGTAGGTGGTTTTTGCTGTTTTTGAGGCGAAGCCTGAGCCGCTGTTGGGATTTTATACGGAGCATTTGACATACTAAATATACCTTCAGTGAACTGCCGCTGATCATTTGTGAAATCTGACACGCATAGAAATATACAGAAAACTAAGTGATTTTGCAAATTTACTTAGATTTCTATACAAATTTCTCAGAAATCAATACCAGTGAGGACACAACTTTAGCATGAATCTGCTCTGGTTCAATGGCAGGATCGATTGGTATAACCTGCAAGCCAAGCCTGTCTAAAATATTCTGGGCACTGATTCTGGCTGCATACTCACTAAAGGTGCATTGTAAAGTATATGAAGCCAATTCTTGTGTGAGTCTCTTTTCGCCTTTCTGTGACATCACCTCTGCCAATTCCAGAATAATATCCAACATAAGCGGCCATGCCCGAATTTCAAAGGTAATTGAGAGAGCAACTTCTAAATGCGTTAATGCCTCCTGGTATTTTTGCTCCTTAACCTGTAAATGTGCATACTGTCTTAAGGCCAGCGCTTTGATCCATTTTCCACCAATACTTTCACAAATAGACAATGCCTCATTGAAGCAATTATTCGCTTCCGTAAGTTGTTCTATAGAAGAATTTACTGTCCCCAGATGCACCAGTGCAAAGGCTTTGCCCCAGAGGTTATGAATCTTGTCGCAAAGATTGATGCTTTCCTGACAGAAAATTGCGGCTTTGAGATAATCCTGCTGTATATATGCCACTCTCCCCAGACTCACCAGGGCAACAGCGATTGTGGTTGGCGCTTCTAACTCCTGGCTGATTTCGAGTGCGGCCTGAAATTGAATTCTTGCCTGATCATAATTGCCCAGTTTATATTCGAGATCACCCAGCGTAATCAGAAAGCGTGCTCGGCTTTGCTGGCTGCCAGAGGCCTCCATCATCTTCTGGGTATCCTTTAGTATTTTACGAGCCTGCGCATAGTCACCGATGACCGCAGCAATATCGCTAAGGCGCATAAGGGTGGTTACATAAGTCGAAAGATCATCACTGTCTTTGAGCATTGTTCGGGCGGTTTCAAAGTGCTGCTGGGCTGAGTGGTAGTCACTTCGCGAATAGGCGATATTGCCTAAACAGGCCTCTGCGGAGCGGATTTCCCATTGGGCGTTATGTATGCGCAAGACAGGCAGGCACGTCTCAATTATTTCTATGGATTGATCGTAGTGATTCAGACTTTGCAGGCATAAGCCCTGAAGCAGAAAAGCGCGTGCGTGAATCAGATTCAAAGATGAAGTTGCGCTTATGGCGGGTTCCATTTGTTTGATTGCTCGGCGGAAAAGCTCTTCACCTTCATGGTAGCGGCTCTGGATATCGTGAATACGATAAAGCCCCACCAAAAACTGGTCGATTAACTTTTCATTTTTTTGATCCAAGGCATAATCCCAAGCATCCCAAATATTATCAATGGTGGCGATAATCTCTGGATAAGCGCTGTCAATCAGGCTTGTGGAGATGCGGCTTTGATTTTTGTGCATATAGCCTGCGTAATAAGCACTATGCCGTGCGATGATGTCCTGCTGTTCCTGTGGATTTTGGGTGAGCTTTTCCTCGGCAAACTGCCGCAACAACTCATGGATACTATAGTTTCCGCTGGTGGAATTTAAGAGTGATTTGTCGACTAAATTTGACAACATAAAGATCGAAGTTTCGGCTATGCTTTGGGCGGCTTCCTGTTGGAAACTGCCACGAAAAACCGCTAAATGACGGAAAGCGCGCTGCTCGCGGTCATCTAATTGATTCCATGAAGACTCGAAAACGGCGCGGATACTACGATGTCTCTCAGGGATATTTCTCAGTGAGGTGGTGAAAATGTCCAGGCCATTTTGAATTTCGGTCACAATCTGTGAAACTGGCATGATTCGAATCCATGAGGCGGCTAACTCTATAGCCAGAGGCATCCCCTCGACAAGCTGACAAACTCTTACCACCGACTCCCAGTCATTTTTCAGATTAAAGTCGGGTTGAAGACGCTGGGCGGTTTGGGCAAATAATTTTACCGATGCTGACCGTTCGGCGGTTACTTCCGTGAGATTATCTGGAATGGTCAGCGCCTCGACCGGGTAGAGCCATTCTTCCTGAAGGTTCAGGCGTTCTCTTGTGGTGATCAATAACTTTACTTCGGGAGCCGCATCCAACAGCCGGATGAGTATATCGACCCCATCCAACAAGTGTTCAAAGTTATCCAGAATGAGCAGTAACTTTCGGTCACTAAGGTAATTCAGTAATTCCTGTTCGGAAGTTCCACTGTGCTGGAATGCCAGATTAAACACATTCGCAATCGTATTCGTAATCTGATCCACACTACGCAATGGCGCGAAATTGATAAAATACACACCATGCGGAAAATTTTCGAGTTGGCGTCTGGCTATTTCCAGCGCAAGCCGTGTTTTGCCGATGCCACCCTGGCCGACCAGCGTGAGTAAGCGACAATTCACCTGATCTAGCTGGTCACTGATTTGATCGATTTCCTCGGGACGGTTCACGAAGGGGGTAGGATCACTCGGTAAGTTATGTGGCGTGGTAGGTATGGCCTGTGGCGTTATTTCGCCATTTAGAATTTGCTCATAGAGCTCTATAGAATCTTCGTCCGGTTCAATACCGAGTTCTTCATCCAACAGTTCCCGCCATGTTTCAAATTGGGTAATGACCGCACTTCTTTGGCCGGTATAAGCTAATAGACGCATTTGAAGTCGATAGGCGTTTTCCCATAGCGGGTCGAGTTGAAGGGCTTTTGAAACGTGACCCAACCCGCTGGTATATTGGTTATGATCCAGATCATATTGTGCCAGTCTGAAGAGTGCTTCAAGGACACGACTTCGTAATCTTTCCTGCTCTAAAACCTGCCAACCCTCAAAACCACGCGCATCACGAATATAGAATCCATCCAGAAATGGGCCCTGATACAACTCTAATGCGGTTTGAATTTGTTCGGCGAGCCCACGATTAAAGGTTCTTTGCGCCTGCCATTTTTCTTCCATGATAGTGAGTTTTGTGTCGATTTCATGGATATCAATCCAGTAGTTACTGTCGGGGTTGATGCCAATTGTCTGACGTGTGACCAATAGGTATGGGGAAATCTGTTTTTGCAGGCTGGACAGGGCAGTACGCAGATAGGACATTGTGCGGGTTTGTGGCAAATCATCCCATAGCAGTTCCCCTAAAATCTCTCTGGGGTGCTCACGCGGGTTCGCTGCGAGATATACGAGTAAAGCATCCACTTTACGCGAAACAAAACCAGTGACGGGTTGATTATCCAGATAGATACGCAGACCTCCCAACGTCGTGATCTTAAGTTGAGTCATGAGATACTCCTCGTAGTTTGTCCGCTTTATCAATCCCGAATTGTAGGGTGGGTGATAGGGTGGGGTATGAGATGTTGCAATTATAAACAATTTCGCATTTTTGACACGCTCTTAATTAGACGTTTTCTATGCGTTTTGACATTATTCTTAATATATCGAAGATTTTGTGAGGTGTGAAATGACTAAACTCCTGCCGGTACATCGTGCACTTGTTCAACGAAGTTTCCGCTATATTGCGGCCAACCATCAACTTATTTCAGAAAACTTTTTTAAGCGAATGTTTGAACTTGATGCAAGTTTGCCTGACCTGTTTTCCCATGATATGGTTCGGCAGCACCATAAATTTATGTATATGCTTGCACTGATTATTTCAACTTTAGATAACCCTGAAACACTTGCCAGCATTTCCCGAAATCTGGGTGAAAGACATTTTAGTTATGGCGTACAACGGCGCCACTATGACATTGGGCGTGAAGCCTTACTTTATGTTTTGCAAGAACATCTGGGCGATCGCTTCACGCCCGCCATACGAGCATCATGGGAATGCTTACTTGATGATTTTATTGAGCTTGCCTGTGATAATTTGTATCACAATGGAGAAGCCGGTGTTGAGTAGATATATTTCGTATAGTCATTACGCACAACCAGAACATAGTTACTCTAAAAACGATAGGTCAGCAGATATAGATTGCAACGAAGGATAAACATCTCCAAAAATCTTATAGAAGCGATCATAGTCAACCAACGAATCTGAATTCGGACGAGTCTCATCAACCTTACGTACCATCGCCTGACACGCCGTAGCCACATCAGACCATACACCACTGCCCACCGTGGACAAAACTGCCGCGCCAAACGCAGCACCCTCGGTTGTATTTACTGTGTATAGGGGCATCTGCATGATATCCGTGATCATCTGTCGCCAGACGGAACTGTTTATCGCGCCCCCACTAACCACGGCATCGATAGGCTGAATACCCTGCGCACGCAGCAGCTCCAGATTATCACGCATACCATAGGCGACACCCTCCATGACAGCGCGCGCCAGATGAGGCAGGGTATGCCTGATGGTCAGGCCAACAAATGCGCCCCGTGCATACGGATCAGGATGTGGATTGCGCTCACCCGTAAGATAGGGAGCAAATAGCAGGCCTTCTGAACCGCGTTTTATTTTTTCAACTGCGGCGTTGATCTGATCATAAGTCATACCTGAAGCGAACTCATCTTTGAACCAGCGAAAACTGCCAGCCGCACTCAGCATAACACCCATATGAAACCATGTACCGGGGATGGGCCCGCAAAACGTGTGTAACCTGCCTTCCGGTTCCGGGGAATAATGATTATTGAGGGCATAGGCTACGCCTGAAGTGCCAATCGTCAAACTGACCTGGCCGGGAGCGACAATGCCGCTGCCGATGCCCCCAGCAGGTTGATCGCCCGCACCACCCACGATCGGTGTGCCCACCTTGAGTCCGGTTGCCGCGGCACTCACTTCGTTCACATAAGCACAAATTTCACTCGACTCGCATAAATCTGGCATCCAACTGGCGGGAATTTCAAACGCTGCCAGAACTTCCTGCGACCAGGTGCGATTGCCCACATCCATTAGTCCATAGCCGGAACCATCAGCGACATCGGTCACATGCGCCCCGCTCAAACGATAACGAATATAGTCTTTAGGTAATAATACTTTGCTGATTTTTTGAGCGACTTCAGGCTCATTCTCGATGACCCAACGCATTTTGGGGCCGGTAAAACCCGGTAACATTCGTGTTCCCACAATCTGATAAAGACGTTTATCGCCAATTTTTTCAGTCACAGCATTACATTGTGCGCCGCTGCGCTGATCGTTCCACAAGATAGCAGGGCGCAAAATATCACCGTGCGCATCAAGTGCTGTGAGGCCGTGCATTTGTCCGGTTAGTCCGATTGCGACAATCTGATCTGCCGGAACTATTTCCAGCACGTCGCGTAAAGCGTGACTAGTGGCATCCCACCACTCATGTGGGTCCTGTTCTGACCAAAGCGGCTGAGGGGTCGATAAGGCATGAGGGTAGCTCTTCGTGGCTATAATGTTGCCCTCAGCGTCAATTACTAATGCTTTTGACGCGGTGGTACTGACATCAATGCCGATAAAATATTGAGTCATTTTATGAATCCTTATATAGTTTTTATGTAATATAGACTGAGATTATGCCATAAATTGTGATGATCAACTAATTATGCTGGTGTGGAAAAGATCAGAAAAACGCTGGCGAGGATTAATAGCCCGAGCATAAAGTTTTCAAACAGCCTGGGATCAAACCTGCGGACAATTTCACGGCCAATCCATACACCTACAGGGATCAGCGGAACCACCCAGATAATATCGCGCAACATGCTCAGATCAATCAGACCTGCCTGAGCAACGCCGATTTGTTTTGATAGATTCACAACCGCAAAAAAAAACGTTGCAGTGCCAATGAATGTACGCGGGGACACTTTTTGCAAAAGCATGTAAGCCGTAAATGGTGGTGCTCCTGTATTGGCTAAAGCCGAGGCAAAACCGGATGCCCATCCTGCCAGATAACCGTGCCAATTGCGGGATGAATAATTCAAAGTTGTGAGGCGATCACTGAGTATCTTATATGCGACCACAATCAATGTAAAAACTCCCAACATACGCCTGAGGATCTCGTCGGGTAATGAAGCCAGCAACCAAATCCCTAGAATTACACCGATAATCGCTGCCGGAAGCATGAGCCAGATATAGCGCATATCCCAGACGCGCCAATACGCCCACAACGCAAAAGCGTCTGCGATCATTAACAGGGGCAGAGACAGACTCACGGCCTGAGAAACAGGCATCACCAGACTTAATATAGGTGTTGTTAATGACACTGGTACGGGGCCACCAAGTCCACCTTTGGAAAGCCCAATCAATAAAGTCACAATAATAATGATTACAATAAATTCTGGTGAAGATGCCATCAAAGCCTCGTTTATGGGTGTGATGCGAAACATAAAAAACGCACAACAATATGTTGTGCGTTTTAAGTTAAGTTCTGCTCGAAGTCAGTTGCTGGTTGGCCGAGTCCATGTGAGATGCTCACGAACCTGCAGGTCGGTGTTGCGCAAGCGCATGGCCAGATCAAGCGCCAGGTTACGCATGAGCCGATAGCCCAACTGCGGGTAAGTGTCGCACAGCAGAATCAGTTTATCACGGGGGATGATAATCAAGTGTGTGTCCTGTTGAGAACAGCGCGCTCCTGCAGAACGTAAGCCTTCATCGACCATAGATACTTCGCCAAAAGACTGACCACGCCGCATGGTGGCAATTGTCTGAGCGCCGCCGGTATTTTCCTTACCCAGCAGGGCAGGGTTAAGCTGGATTTCGACCTCACCGTTGGCAATAATATAGAGTTCATCGCCCGGTGTATTTTCTTCAAACACACTATCGCCTGCCTGATAATGCCGCTCTGCACAAATGGAGGCAATAAGTTCCAACTGTGTATTGGTCAGATCATAAAAAATGTCTGCTTGCTTTAAGATAGTAATGACAGACATCACACACTCCTATGTATATCGTCAGAGGGATAATTTCAGAATATAAAAATTGTAGCACATCTCTGTCATTAAAAGACAGCTTACTATAATTACGCTAGTATATTCACAATTGCAGGAAATCACAAAATCTTACACCAGAATTAAGACACCTTGAAGTTTTATACAAAATTCATAGGCAAAATTTGTAAAGACCAGCCTTCAGTCAATTTTTTTGTTATAATTAAAGTAGATCGACAATCCCACTAGGATATAAGGCAACGTGTCAACGTCAACAACGAAACGACTTGTGGAATATCATATCGGGCGTTTACAGGATAAGAGTGCCAGCGTGCGCTTAAAAGCGATTAGCGAACTGGCGCTGTTAGCAGATCCGGATTCGCTTGAAGCTTTGCAGACTGTCTTTAAGAGTGACCCTGACCCTGAAGTCAGACGAGCAGCGCAGGAGGCGGGACGCATTATCTTCCTCAAGCAAAAGAATCAATAGATGCCAGAGTTTGACCATGCTTTGAAATAATCCCCCGACAACGCCGGGGGATTATACTTTTGCGTTATGACTTACTTCCGCACAACTGATTAATCCGTTCAGCAATCTGTGTTGAGCTGGATTGCAAATCTCCCAGACGCGTACGTTCACGCTCGACCACATCAGCCGGTGCGCGACTGACAAATCCCTCATTGCTAAGCATGCCCTTTGTTTTGGTAATCTGACCCTGAATTTTTTCCTGTTCTTTGCTCAGCCGTTCACATTCGGCGGCCACATCAATAAGACCTGACAAGGGCAGGTAGATGGTCACATCACTGACCACCACCGAAGCGGAGTCTTCAGGAAATTCGGAACCAGATTGGAGTAAATCGATATCCGAGACGTTACACAAGCGTGAGAAAATATTGCCCCACTGGTCGATATTATCCTGATGGCTGCCGGGATTCATCAGCGCTTGAATACGACGACCGGGATCTACATTGTATTCAATACGCACGTTGCGGATGCCTCGCACAAGATCCATATACAGATTAGCTTCTGCTTCTGCTCGCTCATCAATATATGTGGAATCAGCCTCGGGCCATTTTGCCAGCATCAGCGTTTCACCCTGGTGTGGGATGTGCTGCCAGATTTCCTCTGTCACAAATGGCATAAAGGGGTGCAGCAGGCGCAGTGATGTGTCCAACACATACAACAGCACCCGTCGGGTGGCCTCTTTCTCTTTATCTGTCCCGTTATAGAGCGCGTGTTTACTGATCTCGATATACCAATCAGCAAATTCACTCCACAGAAAATCGTAGATTTGACGACCCGGTTCGCCATACAGATAACTGTCGAACAGGCGTTGTGTGTTTTGGATCAACCCATTCAACCGTGATAATATCCAGCGCGAGGGCAAGTCCAGTTCAGATGCAGGTGGCAAGCCTGATGGTAATTCACCCTCTAGATTGGTGGTGATAAAGTTGGCCATCTGCCAGATTTTGTTAACAAAGCGCCAGTTGCCTTCAATACGGGCAGTATCCAGATTGACGTCATTGCCCGGTGTGCCACTGGTCACTAAGGTGAAACGAAGCGGATCGGCGCCGAACTGATCCATCAGCCCTAATGGATCAATGGTATTGCCCAGCGTTTTGCTGATTTTACGGCCTTTGGCATCCCGCACCAGTCCATGCAGATAAACCGTATGGAAAGGCGGTTCATCCGTAAACCACATGCCCATCATAATCATGCGGGCGACCCAGAAGAAGATGATGTCGTAACCCGTTTCCATGACTGACGTCGGATAATAGCGCTTGAGATCAGATGTTTCTTCCGGCCAGCCTAAGGTGCTGAATGGCCATAATCCGCTGCTGAACCAGGTATCGAGCACATCTTCTTCCGCAATCCAGCCTTCACCTGTGGGAGCCGTCTTACCCACATAGATTTCACCATTGGGGCCGTGCCACGCCGGGATACGATGCCCCCACCATAACTGGCGGCTGATACACCAATCCTCAATGTTTTCCATCCAGTTGAAATAGACCTTCTCAAATCGTTCTGGCACGATTTTGATGCGACCGTCACGCACCACCTGAATTGCTTTTTCAGCAAGTGGTTCAATTTTCAGAAACCATTGTGTGCTGATTAACGGCTCAATGATCTCGCCACCGCGTTGGCTGCGTGGAACTGTATGGACAATATCCTCGACCTTTATCGTAAGTCCGGCAGATTCCATATCTGCCCATAATTTCTTGCGGCACTCAAAGCGATCCAGACCTGCGTATGCCCCAGCATTTTCATTCATGCTGGCATCACGATTCATCACATTGATGATTTCGAGGTTGTGTTTCTGACCGATCACATAATCATTCGGGTCATGGGCTGGCGTGATCTTCAGCGCGCCTGTGCCAAATTCCCGATCGACATACTCGTCGGCAATCACCGGTATGCGTCGGTTCAACATCGGAACTAAAGCGGTTTTGCCAATCAATTGTTTATAGCGATCATCATCAGGGTGAACTGCCAGGGCTGTATCGCCAAGAATGGTTTCTGGACGGGTCGTGGAAATAGGCAGGTATTCACCACCTTCGATGGGGTATTTAAAGTAATACAGTTTGCCAGTTTCTTCTTCACGCTCTACTTCCAGATCAGACACTGCCGTTTGCAGGCCGGGACTCCAATTGACCAAACGCGGCCCACGGTAAATCAAACCCTGTTCGTAGAGCGCGATAAACACTTCCTGCACCGCTTCGGACAATCCCTCATCCAATGTAAAGCGCTCACGATCCCAATCACAGCTTGCACCCATGCGCCTAAGCTGATCAGTAATCGTGCCTCCATATTTCTCTTTCCATTCCCAGGTTCTCGCCAGAAATTGCTCACGGCCAATTTCCTTACGACTTGTGCCTTCTTGCACCAGCATCTTTTCAACCTGGAGTTGGGTCGCAATACCGGCGTGATCGCTTCCTGGCACCCATAGAGCCGCTTTACCGCGCATGCGTTCATAGCGCGTCATGAGGTCTTCAATGGTCGCAAAGAGCGCATGGCCGATGTGCAGCGCTCCGGTTACATTGGGTGGGGGAATGGTAATCACAAACGGCTCGGCATCGGGGCCAGCGACCTCAGGCTTAAACCAGCCGTTCTGTTCCCACCATTTGTAGAGTCGAGTTTCCGCTTCGGCAAAATCGAAGTTTTTAGGCATTTGTTTTATAGTCATCGTTATTTCTCGCTTGTTTAACCTAATGGTTTCCGCGCAATGAGCACCCGTTCAGTTCGATCTGGTTGATCTGCAATATCCTCAAAGCCGGCTTCCAGCAGAACAACCTTTACTTCATCCGTAGAGAGAGGTCGAAAAATTACCTGACGTTTGATCGTTTGATAATCATGTCCCTCTCCCTTTACGATATAGAGATTCTGGGTTGCGATCACCGGAGGGCCTTCGCGCCACTCCCATAAATCAAAGGTGATAAATTCGCTGCCATCATCTAATTCATGCGTAAAGCCCGGTATAAAGCGCGGTCGATCTTCCATGAATGGGGCGAAATCGCGCATGCCAATCACCAGTGTGCCACCGGGACGCAGCAGATCGAAAAATGTGTGCAATGCCAGTTCGATCTCTTCGTCCAACAGCAAGTGGGGCAGGGCATTGCCTTTACAGACAATCGCATCGAAGGGGCCAGCGACCATATCAGGCAGGCTATTAAAATCGCAGCGCACAAATTCGATTTTGTCCTGAACACCATAGTCTTCTGCTGTAGACTTCGCTTTCCGCAACATACCACCGCTGGGATCAGCCGCCACGACCTCAAAACCCTGCTTGGCCAGTGATACCGACTGCGTACCTGCCCCGCAAGCCGCGTCCAGAACGCGAATTACGCCTTTATTCCGAAAGATGGCACGTAAGCCCAGTCCTTCACGCTCTAGCTGTGTTTCCCAATCGCGGAAAAACAGCGGATAGTACTCTGCAATTGCGTCATAAAAATCAGTTGTATCGTTGGTTATCGTTGTCATATTGGTCACTTTGTCTATGCCATCATTTCCAGCCGGGGAAATAAAAAATCCTTCTGCCCGGCAAATCAAGGGCGAAAGGATTAGCTTCCGTGGTACCACCTTGCTTCCTTATCCGCTAAAGGAATAAGGCTCTCAGTCGCTATAACGGGCGTATCCCGACCTTACTTACTCAGACTTCAGCAAAGTAACTCCTGGGTGACTTTCAGTGAGACTGTCATGAGCAGGCTTTCAGCCTTTGGCCTGCACTCTCTATCATGAAGGAAACACTTACTTTCCCAATCATCGTTTTTATGGATTTCATTGAGACCAGTATAGCATAGCGGCAAAATTTCCGTCAATGCTTTAGTCCGTATTATGATGACCGGACATCATAGCCTGTACTCTGTCTGCCAGCATATCAATAGCCACCATGTTATGACCCCCTTCAGGGATAATGACATCTGCATAACGTTTGCTGGGTTCGACTAATTCCAGATGCATGGGGCGCACCGTCTGAATATACTGCTCGATCACGGATTCGGCTGTTCGACCGCGCTCGGCGATATCTCGCTGTAAGCGTCGGATAAAGCGGATATCTGCATCGGTATCCACAAAAATCTTCACATCAAAAAGCTGACGTAATTCGGGCTCGGCAAAAATCAGGATACCTTCAACCAGAATAATAGGTTGTGGGCCAACGGTTCGGGTTTCAGCGCGTCGACGATGATTGACAAAGTCGTAAATGGGGATTTGCGTTGCTTCACCATGTTGCAGTTGCTTGATATTCTCGATGAGAATGTGCGTATCCAAAGCATCAGGATGATCAAAATTACGCATGTTCGCGGCGTTATTGGTGGGGAGGCTATCGAAATTCTTGTAGTAGGTGTCATGGGGAAGGTAGGCAATGTTATGTTCGCCCACGCGGCTTAAAAGGGCGTTTGAAATAGTCGTTTTGCCGGAGCCTGTCCCGCCGGCTACCGCTATCGTGATCGGTTTGTATGTTGTGCTCATGGGTAACCTCATAAAAAATGCCCGCAACAGAATCTGTTAACGGGCTTAGGAAGAGCCACCCAAGGGACTTGAACCCATAACCTCACGCTTACGAAGCGTATGCTCTGCCAATTGAGCTAGGGTGGCAATGTTCCGAGATTATAGCAAGCTTGCTGGCTACTAGCAAGGCTATAAATCGCACGAATTAATGACGGAAATGGCGCGTGCCGGTAAAGATCATGGCAATTCCAGCCTTATTCGCTGCTTCGATCACTTCTGCATCACGGATTGAGCCGCCGGGCTGAATTACAGCGGTGATGCCAGCCTCGATAGCGGCCTCTAATCCATCCGCAAAGGGGAAGAAGGCATCAGAAGCCATCGCAGCCCCCTGTACATTCTCACCGGCTTTGGTTACTGCCAGATGTACCGCATCCACTCGGCTGGGCAAGCCACCGCCGACCCCCAGCGTTTTGCCCGGTTTTGCCAGCACGATGGCGTTCGATTTGACATGCTGAACGACCTTCCAGGCAAATTGCAGCGCGGCCAATTCTTCCTGAGTCGGTTTGCGCTCGGTCACGACTTTCATGATGGTTCCCTCTGGATCGCCCATGTCGGGTCGCTGCACCAGCAACCCCCGATGAACACTTTTTACTTCCAGTTCTAAACCATCATACGACTGGGGCATCTGTAATAACCGGCAGTTTTTGCGCTTTTCGCTGAGTGTCGCCTGTGCTGTGGGGGAGAAGGATGGCGCAGCAATCGCCTCGACAAACAGTGAACCCAGCTGACTCACGAAATCGTCATCGACCGGTCGATTCACCGCAATGACACCCCCGAAAGCCGACACCGGGTCAGAAGCAAGCGCATCAGGATAGGCCGCGCTGATAGACTGCGCACTGGCAATCCCGATGGGCGTTAAATGCTTAACAATAACGACTGTGGGATCTTCAAAGCTGCTCACGGCGCGCCACGCCGCGTCCACATCCAGGATATTGTTGTACGAAAGCTGCTTACCGCCTAAGACAGTGCTACCTAGAGGGCCGTTATCTTTATGGCGGCTGTAGTAGCCTGCTGACTGATGTGGATTTTCCCCATACCGCAACAGGTCTACCTGATGCATACCCAGCGAAAGATGTTCAGGCAAGGTTCCAGATTCAAGACTGGGCACAAAATCGGTCGATAAAAACCCGTGGATAGCCGTATCATAATCACGGGTGTGCGCAAAAGCTTTTACCGCTAAATTGCGCCGAGTCGCCAGATCAATTTGTGCAGCCGCTTTTAGCTCGGCGGTGATTTTGGCGTAATCAGCGCTATCGCATACCACAATGACTCTGAAGAAGTTTTTCGCAGCGGCACGTAAAAGGGTCACACCACCAATATCAATTTGCTCAATCGCATCCTGCAACGTAATGCCTTTTTGAGACACCGTATCCTGGAATGGATATAAATTGCAGACGACCATATTGATGGGGGCGTAGCCATGCTCAACCAGGCTCTGGTAGTCTTCTTCATTATCCCGCGCAAGGATGCCAGCATGAACCGCCGGATGTAACGTTTTGACCCGGCCTTCCAGCATTTCCGGCATACCGGTAAGCTGCGAAACCGAAGTGACCGACAAGCCAGCTTCGGCTAAAGCTTTCTCGGTTCCACCACTGGCAACCAAATCCCAGCCAAGTTCCACCAGAGTGGATGCGAATTTTACTAAATCAGTTTTGTCATAAACACTGATGAGGGCACGCGGCATTTTCAATCTATCCTTCAAAGTGATGTCGAGGTTATGGAAAGAGGCCAGGATTATAGCGCTAAAAACCTAAGAATGCTTCACTAGGCCTTAGGCGCCTGAAGAATATCTTTGAATTCCTGAATAAATTTCATGAGATTGACAACATAGGAGTTTAAGAAATCCTGGGTGATTTGCTGTGCGAGTTCCTGATGTCCCATCAAGGCTAACATCGTAATCGGAGGACGGAAATCGCGTAAGCTAATGCATAACTGGGAATCATTATCCGTCATGATGCCCCAAACAAGAATTTTCTTGTCATTATCATCTTTGGCGCTGGCAAACCGTGACAGGGATGAACCCACAGCCACCTGTCCAACATTGCTGAAGACTTCCTCCCCCTTAATCGCATCATTCATGACCGTAAATTGACCCGGTATGCCATCCACCAGCTTTTGCATGGAGCCGGGTAATCCGGCAATCAGACGAATCGCCATTGTGCTGGCGCTCTGACCATCTGTGGCGATTTTGCGGTAACGATGCATCACACTTGCAAACGCACCCAGCATACTCAGGTATTCTGTCCGCGCCTGCTGGAATTCCTGTAAGACTGATTTTTTGCCAAAGCGCTTATGATTCGCCTTATAAAGCAATTCAAAGGTGCGCTGGTGATTTTTATGCAGGTCGGGCAGAGGGTTGCGAAATGTGCTGGGAAAAATGCGATCAGCCGGGTTAATCTGGGTTGCGTCAATCGGAATCAGCAGCGATGGATTGGTTGTCGCACGTTCCTGAAAATCCTGTAAGACAGCTAGCGCGAGTGCTTTATGATCGCGTTGTTTAATCAGGCGATCCAGGGATTGAAGAATAGCGGGTGAGGGTTGATAGACCTGATTAAAGAATGACCGGTACATCACCAGAATGTCATTGACGGTAACATGTATACGTGGACGCGTCGTATTTGCCAGCATGCGCCGGACGTCGTGAATAGGTGTAATCGACACCTTTTCTTCCGCGCTGATGTTATTGGTATTTCGATTAAACTTTTTACTGGCTTTCACCAATGAACCGGGCGCTTTCAGGCTCAATGGGATAGGCGATTGGGTGGAACGTGTAGTGGCATGCATGCGCTCGCGCAGGTTCATATGGCGAATGGCTTCGTTCGTCATCATTTCGGCCACAGCCATAGCCCAGGGGCCATCGAAGAAAATATGCGAAAAATCGAACACCATGCTTGTATCGGTGCGGAATAACGTTAAAGTGTGATCACCCACACCCCGATGACTATCCCGAATCTGCGATAGAGGAAGATTTTGAGAAGCCTGATCCCAATTAATCAATATCGGGGCTTTGCGTAACATCGCAAGCGATTCAACGTGTTGTGGCGAGAGTAATTTGCGCAGTTCAGCCTGATTTGTGCGCGGGATTTTAGTCAGAAGCAGGTCGATATCGGCTTGCTCTCCAGCCCCAGCTAAAATTTCCTGCACCTGCTTGTGGATTAATGCGGGCGCTGTTGGCAGGGCGGGGTCAAGAAGTTTAAGCAAGTAATAACATTCTTTGTGAATAATGCCGATATGCAGGTCACTGGCAGGGATAGGGACACGCTTTTCGTTGTATTCGCTGGGCTCAAGATAAGATCGTATCGAGAGTTGCTTTTGATAATTCCGCAACATTTGTTGTCGTAATTTTTGTTCTTTCGCATTCGTCCAGTTTGCAGAAAAATTGGCACGCTGCGCAGCACCCACATTGCCCAACTGTTCCTGACAAAAACGATCAAAGATGTGTCGCCGATAGCTGGAAAGACCTATCTCGTGCTGACCGATGGGCAGGTTGTAAGGCGTGAGCGAACGCCAGGTGCGATGTAATTTGCTTAACCCGGTTAGCTCGGCAATTTTTGTCAGCCGGACTTGCTCTTCCCATACATTGGCTAACAAATGATCGTAATCGCGTATCAACCACATTGATGCCAGCACCCACGAAGTCAACATCTCGGCGTCAGTAGGGGCAGTCTTTAGAGCAGCAGCGGCCTGATTAAATCCCAGAGTTTCGCTTTGATGCCGAGCGGTATCTTCCCGCAGACCAAACTCTACGTAAAACTGCCAGACACCTTCGGGCAGATCATTGACACCTGCTAACTTCAGAAGCATGTTGTAACCAGCGAGTACCGTCGCTGGCCCGGCAAACATCATGCCATAGACCGCATTGTCGCGTAGAATCGATAAGCCTTTGAATAATGAGCTGATGTACATGCGGCTGTCGGTTGAGGTGATACCGCGATTTTTCGCGTTTAAGATACTGTTGAGCACGAAGCTGGTCACATTACCAGCCGGTAGAATCTGAGCGATTAGCTCTATCAATTCCTCGCGATCTGGCACAGACAGGTGAGAGGCATCTGTATCATTCTGACGCAATTTATCCGTGACTAACTGCCGCAAATTACTGGCAGTCAGTTCGGTAGCGCGAATAATTTCCTGCTTGTCCTGAACGTCAACTTTTGTCATAAGCATATTATAACCATTTTGAAACTATTGACACCTATCTTTAATCAGTATGCGCTGCACCAAGGACTAAAGAACTTATTGTTCTATTTTTCACAATTGTGTGTATAATAATTATAGAGGCAATTGATTCTAACGGGGAGGTTAGGTCATGTCAGGGCAAAATCCAAAAGTGGTGATTATTGGGGCGGGATTCGGCGGCTTATATGCGGCAAAATCACTGGCAGATCAACCAGTCGATGTGTTATTGATCGACCGGCAGAACTTTCATACCTTCACACCGCTTTTGTATCAGGTGGCGACCTGTGGGCTGGACCCCAGTGAGGTAGCCTATCCCATCAGAAATATTTTCTACGACAAGGCCAACATCAATTTCCTGATGGGGGACGTCAAAGATATTGACACTCATAATAAGATTGTGAGCATCAAATCTAACGGTGGGCTTCGGAATGAGCACTACGATTATCTGATCATCGCAGCAGGCAGCGTAACCAACTATTTTGGAAATGCTGATCTGGAGCAGCACGCGTTCGGTCTTAAGGACTTAAATGACGCTGTGATTCTTCGCAATCACATTTTGCGTTTATTCGAAAAAGCGGCATGGACAGAGGATGCCGCAGAACGGGACGCACTCACGACTATGGTCGTCGTCGGTGGCGGCCCGACGGGATTGGAAACATCTGGCGCACTGCATGAATTGTACAATTTTGTGCTGAAAAATGAATATCGCCAGTCGCCAAATGTTGAAGCCAAAGTCTATCTGGTGGAGGCGACAGGGCAATTGTTGATTCCCTATCCAAAGCAATTGCAGGAATCAGCATTGCAACAATTAGAGTCGCTAGGGGTTAAGGTGATTCTGAATAATCCGCTGGCTGAAATTACGCATAATCAGATCGTGCTCAAAGATGGCACGGTGATCCATACGCACACCATCATCTGGGCAGCAGGCGTAAAAGCATCGCCTTTGAGCGCCATGCTGGATGTCGAACTGAAGAAGGGCGGGCGGATACCCATTACACCACAATTGCAAGCAGTCGGCAGAGAGTCGGTTTATGTGGTGGGTGATATGGCCTGGCTGGAAGATGCTGAAGGCCAACCGTATCCAATGCTGATACCGGTCGCAAAGCAGCAGGGCATTCTGGCTGCAAAGAATATTCTGCGGCGCATCGCACATGAAGACCAGCAAGGGTTCCAATATGTTGATCGCGGCATTATGGCGACTATTGGACGGAGCAGGGCAGTCGCCTGGATTTATAATCGCATTCCGCTCACAGGCTTTATCGCCTGGGTGGCATGGCTGGGCTTGCATCTGTTGTGGTTGATGGGGTTCAGAAATCGCCTGAATGTGTTTGTAAACTGGATGTGGAATTATCTGACTTATGACCGCTCGGTGCGTATTATCCTCAAGCCTGAGCGTAATCAACCGCAATCAGTTCCGGAGTCAGATGAACAAGTTGCTTAAGTAGCGAAATGCCAGTTACAATTAGGGTCATTGAGAAAGTCAATTTCCCAGAAGGTGTGAATATGAAAGATGAGAAGACCGTGCTACAGGATCGAGATGCGAAAGTAATACCGCATCTTGATCAATATGCTCCCGTATGGATTGTGGATCAGAAGCTCGTTCTTGAAGACGAGGCTGTACAATTCAATGTTGTTTTCCAGCATAAGCTTTACGGTTGGGTGAATCGACGCTATCGCTATGATGCATTTAATAACGTTCTGTACTACAAAGGTCAGAACCTGATTTCAGAAGATGATGCGGTGGAGGTTCAGGAACAGGAACCCTACATCGGCGCGCTCGTG
Source organism: Aggregatilineales bacterium (assembly GCA_038258185.1). GTDB lineage: Bacteria > Chloroflexota > Anaerolineae > Aggregatilineales > Phototrophicaceae > JAIOHN01. The sequence goes on from JBBSQD010000023.1 coordinate 26,744, forward strand.
ACCGATATTCCCAATTCCTATGGTGGTTAGCTGATCGCCATAATAATAAAGTCTAACTAAAAACACGGCGCTGATACTCAAAATATCAGCGCCGTGTTGTATTTTACGACAGAGATGCTACCAGATTATGGACGAAGGTATCTTTACCGCCCATATGATATTTGTAGGTTTCGTCGCCCTGAAGAAAATCGAAGGTTGACCGCTTGTTTTCAATGGAATAGCGAATATTGTTGGCCAGCAAGACGATACCGGGGCTGAGTTGACCGTATTCTTCAGGGAGTAAACCAGAATTGTAGACTAAGATCTGGTTAGCGTAATCAAAGTTAAGATAAGTCGCGGCACGCTCCCCATCTACTGTCAGGAAAATGAGTTGCAGCCAGCCCTTAGCAAATAAAACCGGAGCAAGCGCTTTAAAAAAGGCTGCATTCTCTGGGTTAGCCAGGAACTCTTTTTTAGCGGGTTCGCTGGCGGCCATTAACCTTAAAAAGTGCTCCATTTCCTCTTCAAGATTATGTTCTTCACCCACAATATACCAATCCATGTCGGTATTGACGCCCTGGCTGCGGCGCAATTTTCTGCGCAGCTCATGGCGTTGTTTCTTGTCCAACATGCTCAGATATTCATCCCAGGTATCCGGTAATTCGATAATGGGACAAACATCCTCAATATCCGTCTGGGTTTCGAATTGATAGTGTTTGAGCGCTGAGGGGAAAATCTTGTAGGTGATGGATTCTTGGGGAAGGTTGCAAAATTCGATCTGGTCGTACAGTTCAGAATGATCACGCAGGAACAGTGAAAAACAATTAGTCACCTGATCAACATAATCTGCATCAATGATGAGATCAAGGTAATCGGTGACCTCCTTACAGCCGATGATCGACACTATGCGTTTGTGTTCATCATTTTCGGCAATGAACAGGGGGGCGATACCCAGCAGTTGATTATCATCGGTACGACAGGTAATGACCCACAATTTACCGGGTTCATAGGCTTGCCACCAGGTAAATGCCCATTCCCACGTGCTGAAAATCCGGTTTGATGTGCTCCTGGCTACCAGCTCATTCCATTCGGGTTTGAGGTCATCAAACAGGCTAATTTGATCGTATGCGTTAAGCTTCAACGATTTCTAAATCCTTTACAATGTTATTGGCAGAAGCGCTATGAAAATTATAATCGCGCAGGTTATCCAGTATCAAACTATCATAGGACCCAATCGGTCTGAAATCCGGATTTAATGAATTCTTTGTAGTGATGCCATCAATAAGTTAAATCTTACTAACTTCCAGATTAAGAATCGTTGAAGTTTTATTTTCAGGGTATGCACAATACCCAATAAAAAGCCACCTGAAAAGGTGGCTTTTTGATATTCGAGTCGATATTAATTATACAAGCTGGCGAGCAAAAGCTTCATTCTTATAATCATAAGCTAGTGACTGCTTGGTGTTGGCATCAAACAGATGGATGTTGTCCAGAGCAATGGCTGTCCGGGTACGGCCACCGACATGCGCCTGTGTACGCGGGTCCATACGAGCGATAAAGCTGACGCCACCTTCATTGAGGTAAACGACAATTTCATTACCCATCTGCTCGACCACTTCAACCGTTGCTTCGAGCATGGCCGGGGTGATACCAGAGGGCTGGAAGCCAGCGTCATGAATGTCTTCCGGGCGAATACCCAGAATAACATCACGGCCTGCATGCTGGCGGTAGGGCGCAGCAAGCTGGGGCGGAACATTAAGCTGGAAGGCGCCTACATCAACAACTAATTCATCACCAGCTGGTTTCAGTACGCCATCAAAGAAATTCATTGACGGACTGCCGATAAAGCCAGCCACAAAAACATTTGCGGGGTTATTGTAAAGATTATGGGGTGTATCGACCTGCTGAATTTCACCTTCGCTGAGAACACAGATACGTGTTCCCATGGTCATGGCCTCAATCTGGTCATGTGTCACGTAGATGAAGGTGGTGCCGAGGCGCTGATGCAATTTCGTGATTTCGGCACGTGACTGCACACGCAGTTTCGCATCCAGGTTAGACAGTGGCTCGTCCAGAAGGAAAACTTCTGGCTCACGCACAATCGCACGGCCTACAGCAACACGCTGCCGCTGACCACCCGAAAGCTGACGTGGGCGACGATCCAGCAGGCTAATGCCCTTGGCTTCATCCAGCAAGCCCAGACTTTTTGCGGCTTCACGTACACGACGGTCAATTTCATGCTTCGGGGTCTTGCGCAAGCGTAAACCGAAAGCCATGTTATCATAAACGGTCATATGAGGATAAAGCGCGTAACTCTGAAACACCATCGCAACGTCACGATCTTTCGGTGCAACGTTGTTCACCATACGGTCGCCGATCCAGATTTCGCCAGAGGTGACTTCCTCTAACCCAGCTAACATACGCAGGCTTGTGGATTTACCACAACCAGATGGGCCAACGAATACCAGGAATTCCTTGTCCGCAACTTCAAGGTTCATTTCCTTGATGACAACGGTATTCGCAAAAGATTTGTGAACGTTCTTATAGGTAACACTTGCCACTGAACACCCTCCATAAAATACAGGCAGCTTCTTAAATAGTGTAATATGTTCAATAATTTGGAGAATTTACACAAATTTGTTGCTATGTGCAAAATTCCGTAAACATGATTGGATTATAAATACTAATTTCGAAATTGCCAATATTTCATCCCACTTTTTTACAAATTTCTACTGGCAATACGTATTTTAAAAGACTGATGATAAAATCTTCAATGAGCTATTTCCTCCTAAAATGGATGTTAACCAGATGACTGAAAATGTTACGGCTGAAATCATCAGCATCGGCACTGAGATTTTACTCGGTGAAATCACAGATACAAATTCTGTTTATATTGCAAGATCGCTCAGAGATATTGGTGTCAACGTATTTTTTATGACTTCGGTAGGTGATAACGAAAACCGCATTACGGAATCGATCCGTAACGCGCTCGCACGGGCGCAGATTGTCATCACCACTGGCGGACTTGGCCCCACCATAGACGATATGACCCGACAGGCTGTCGCCGAAGCCACCGGACGCGGGTTAACTTTTCACCAGGACTTATTGGATAAAATCGCCGAACGTTTCGTAGGTTTCCGTTCGACAATGACTGACAACAATCGTCGTCAGGCTTACCTGCCGGATGATTCCATTGTGATTGAGAATCCTGTTGGAACCGCGCCGTCATTCATTGTCGAGCATGAGGGTGGAATGGTCATCAGTCTGCCGGGTGTTCCGCGCGAAATGAAATTCTTGATGGCTGAACGTGTGATTCCACACTTGCGCCAACGCTATCAACTCGGCGTGATTAAAGCGCGTATTCTGCGCACGGCGGGAATTGGTGAAAGCTCACTGGATGATCTGATTGGCGAGAAACTGCTTCAGGCATCGAACCCCACAGTCGGTCTGGCGGCCCACAGTGGCATGGTTGATGTGCGTATCACCACCAAAGCCGACAGCACAGAAGATGCTGACCGCATGATTGCGATTGTCGAGGATCAACTGCGCACCATCCTGAAAAGCTACATTTTTGGGACGGAAAAAGACACCATCGAAAGCACGCTGATCAATACTCTGCACGCTGGGGGTTTAACTTTAGCCGTCACGCAAACAGGTATTGGTGATGCCATAAGTCGCCGACTTGAGCGTATCCCAAACCATGAAAATGTTCTGGTGATGAAGCAGACCTATGCCAATCCCTCTGAATTGCAAACTGAGCTGAATCAAACCGGTGAATTAGCGCTTCTGGATTTAGCCAAGCTCGCTGCTGAGGCGGTGTGCAAGCAGAGTAATGCTACTGTGGCAATTGCAGTCGTCAGCAATCCTGATCAGGTCGGCGACCATGCGGATAGTGATGTCGGTACGGCTGTCGCGGTCTTCATGGACGGTCAATCCAATTCACGAGTCTATGGTTTTGGCGGCCAGGATGACATGGCCTCTGCCTGGACAAGTACCTGGGCTATGGCGCGCGTCTGGCAGATGTTGCAGGTGAAGGATAATGTATCCTAGTTTTAGCGATAAACTTGTAACCGCTCACCAGAAATCACCGGTTATGCTGGTTATTGCGCCGCGGCTCACCCAATTGCCGTTGCCGATCCAACGCTATGATGACCCGTTTTTACCCTTTGGCCGGGAGGTTATTCGAGCGACCAGCAGCATGGTTTGTGGCTATATATTTGACCTTGCGGCCTACTTTGCTTTGGGCGCTGCCGGCATTATCGCTTTAGAGCGAACTATCGCGTTGGTTGACCATTCATTGATCAAACTGTTGCATGGGCCGTTTTATGGCTCTGATTATGTTGTAGGGGCGTTTGAAAGCGGCTTCGGTTCTGACGCGGTGACGCTCGTGAATGATGTTTACCTCGACCAGTATCTTCGGGAAGCACAGCATGGCGCATTTGTTGTGCAGGAAGGTCTGCCCCGCACTGATGATATTCATGGGGTGTATTGGCAGGATTTTCACCTGTTAACCTATCCCCTGGCTGAGGATCAGGTTGTGAGCATTCAGGTCACCGATGAAAAAATCCTGTATCAAAGTAAAGGCGAAGATTTCACTGATTATATTTGCGCTGCACTGGAAAAGTTGCGAAATGGATAAATTAGTTACTGAATTAGCTGAAGCCGGGTTAATACAATTTGGCCTTTTTGGGGAACAAAAAAAACCGTTTCAACTGAGGCTCGATTTGTTACCGTCTTATCCGCAGTTATTGCGCGATATTGTCGCAGCGTCTGTGCCGTTTGTGCGTGGCTTTGATCGTCTCGTATGCACGGCTGATTCGCTGCCGCTTGGACTGGCTTTAGCGCTGGAAACTAATATCCCGCTTGTCTACAGCCGGGGCAGGGGGCAGCAGGCCGTGAACGATCTTGTGGGTGCCTATGATATTGGGCATCCAGCACTGCTGCTTGTACAGACTCTTGATGATGTGGAATCGATTGAGCAATTTACGAAACAAGCGCAGCAGGTCGGCCTGGGGATTAACAGCCTACTGGCGATCATTGCTACTGAGAAAACAGGCTTTGCGCTGGATATTGAAGTCAACGCGCTTTTGCAACTAACCCATATGGTTGACCATCTGGCAGCAGCGGGCTATCTGCCGGATGGTCATGCCCAGAGTATCGCTAGTTGGGAAGCTAATCATCACCCAGGCTGAGCAGGGCCATAAATGCTTCCTGAGGCACCTCAACCTGGCCAATCATCTTCATGCGCTTTTTACCTTTTTTCTGCTTTTCCAGCAGCTTCTTTTTACGGGTAATGTCACCACCGTAACATTTAGCCAGCACATCCTTACGGATTGCGCTCACATTTGCACGCGAAATAATGCGTTTGCCGGTTGCGGCCTGAATCGGCACAACGAACATCTGGCGTGGTATAAGCTCTTTGAGCTTGCTAACCAGCTTCTGACCTTTATGAAAGGCATCGTCACGATGGACGATCAGCGCCAGTGCATCAACGGTTTCGTTGTTGACCAATACGTCTAATTTGACCAGATCACCCGCCCGGTATTCCTCAAACTGATAATCCAGGCTGGCATAACCGCGAGTCACGCTTTTGAGGCGATCATAGAAGTCAATGATGATTTCAGCCAGTGGAATACGATAATGCAGGGTGACGCGGGAGGTATCTAAATATTCTGTCGTTTCATATTCACCATGCTTCTTAATCACCAGATCCATAATGGCGCCGATATATTCCTGCGGGGTGTAAATCTGGATTTTCATCCAGGGTTCACGGATTTCCTCAATCACACTTTCATCGGGCAGTTGGGCAGGGCTGTCGATGGTGACAATATCCCCATTTCGTTTGACAATCTGATATTCCACACTCGGCGCTGTCGCCAGAATATCCAGATCATACTCACGTTCCAACCGTTCCTGAACGATCTCCATGTGAAACAAGCCCAGGAAACCGACGCGAAAGCCGAAGTTCAGGGCCTGTGATGTTTCCGGTTCATAGATCAGCGAGGCATCATTAAGCTGGAGTTTTTCGAGAGCGTCCCGAAGTTCGGTATATTCGTCATTGTTAGTCGGGTAAATGCCAGCAAAGACCATCGACTTCACTTGCTTATAGCCGGGTAAAGCGGCTGAAGCGCCCCCGACTGACAGAGTCAGCGTATCACCGACACGGCACTCCTGCACAGTTTTTAGCCCTGTTGCGACATAACCGACTTCACCCACGCCGATCTCGTCAATGGGCTGCATATTGGGGCTGAAAACGCCCAATTCTACGGGGTCGAATTTCGCGCCGGTGGCCATCAGTTGCAGCGAATCGCGGCGTGATACTTTGCCATCAATGACGCGGATGTAGGCGACCACGCCCTTATAAGCATCGTAATGCGAGTCGAATACCAAAGCACGCAGGGGCGCATCAAGATCGCCTGTGGGCGGAGGTACTTTCTGGATGACAGTTTCCAGTACCTCCTGCACACCAATGCCGCTTTTAGCGCTGATACGCAGCATCTCGCTTTCGTCGATACCCAGTAAATCCTCAACATCTTTGGCAATATCATCAGGACGGGCAGCAGGGAGGTCAATCTTGTTAATCACAGGAATGATTTCGAGATCCTGCTCCAAGGCAAGATAGATATTAGAGAGCGTCTGAGCTTCGATGCCCTGGCTGGCATCCACCACCAACACAGCACCCTCACACGCCTGCAACGCGCGGCTGACCTCATAAGTAAAGTCGACATGCCCCGGCGTATCAATCAGATTAATGATGTACGTTTCACCATCACTGGCAGTGTAATTCATGCGCACAGCAGAGGCTTTAATGGTCACTCCGCGCTCGCGTTCCAGATCCATACCATCGAGGACTTGTTCCTGCATATCCCGGTCACTTACAGTATGGGTAAGTTGCAACAAACGATCTGCAAGCGTGCTTTTACCATGATCAACATGGGCGATAATCGAAAAATTACGAATGTTTTCGCGTTTCATCAATGAGTTTACCTATTCTATGTGATTGTATTATACGGGTTGAGCAGGGGAATGTGTATAGATTTTAGTCTGCAATCATTGATTTAATTAAAGCTTCGGCGTCTAGGGCAGGGAGATCCGTATATTGCCAGCCCAACCATACCAGAAATTCGATATTACCTGCCGGCCCTTTTAAGCGCGACAGCGTCAAACCGCGCAGCATGAAGCCTTGTTCATCAGTGAAAGCTAGGGTTTCCTGCAATACGCGCTCATGCACCTGACTATCCCGCACGACACCACCTTTGCCGACATCATCTTTACCGGCCTCAAATTGTGGCTTAATCAGCGCTAAGATATCCGAAGGTGATGCCAACCAGCCTTTGACAGCCGGTAGCAACAGGCGCAGAGAAATGAACGACGCGTCAATCACCACCAGATTTACAGGTTCATCAAGCTGTTGCAGATAACGCGCATTCGTCCGCTCCATGACCATCACACGCTCATCCTGCCGCAGCGTGTAATCAAGCTGGCCGTAACCGACATCAATGGCATACACACGCGTGACATGGTTTTGCAGCAGACAATCTGTAAAGCCGCCTGTACTTGCACCGACATCGGCGGCAACGCGTCCGGTGACATCCAGATCAAAGTCGTCTAATGCGCCTGCGAGTTTGTCTCCGCCACGGCTGACAAAACGTGGTTTTTCTTTGACCTTTAACTCAGCCTCAATATCCACCTTCATGCCGGGTTTATCGACAAGACGCTCTCCCATCAATACTTCACCGGCCATAATCATGGCGCGTGCTTTTTCCCGGCTGGCGGCCAGGCCCCGCTCGAATAAAATAATGTCCAATCTTTGCTTTTTAACCATGTCAGTCTCGTGTCAGTGGGATATACATATCGAATGGGTTAGGGGTATTCGCATCCAGCTCAAAGCCGTCAGCGGATACAGGAAGATAGCCATAAGCTGAGATAATCACGCTATAAGGTGCGCCTAAAGCCAATGGCCGATCCACCAGAAAACGGCCATCACGGTCTGTCACAGCCAGCGCAAAAACCTGATCCTCGCGCCACTCAAATTCACCCACGGAAAAATCTTCGGTAATCAGGATAAAACTCACGCCGGGAATGCCTTTTCGGGTATCCGCATCCACAATCTGCCCGGACAATTGAATGCCGCTGGCCTGGGCAAAGCGATCAATAGGAAGCTGGCCGATACCGACCTGCGCACTTGTAGAAGCCAACGGCACATTATTCAACAGAACTTCCATCGTGTAGGTGCCATCGGGGATAGTGCTGCTGCTGTTTAACTGAACCACAAAATTCTCGCCTGTTTCAGGATTACTCCACGGTGCAGTCTGATCAAAAAAGACTGTATCATCCACCGCGATGCGCAATGTCCACAATGTTCCTGCGGCGACCTGCTGCCAATCGAACAAACCGTAGAGCGAGGTCACCGTATTGGAAAAGCTGCTGACTGGATTGGATGCCATTGCTTCTTCGATCGAATCCGCGGATGCAAAGTGTGCACCACTGAAAATCTGCGGGAAAGCACCTTGTTGAGCCCCGGCGATAATAAAATCTGAGGTGGCCGTCAGCACACTTTCCAGGTACATTTCCAGACGGTACGTGCCCGGAAATAGCCCACCTGAACCTTCCAGTCCGATTGTCTTGGCACCTGCCTCCGGGTCTGACCAGCTATCCTCGGTACGGGTCAATTCCGTGCCATTGTAGTACCAGATGACTGTCCAGCGCATCCCGGCCTGCATGTTGCGATAAATAAAACGGGCATTGGCGATGTTGCCTGTAGGCAGCACGAAACCATTACCCAGGGGTGTCCCGCGATTATCACGTAACCCAAAGACGATATCGCTGAACAGCGGTTCCTGCTCTGCACCACCACCGATCACAATACGCGCATTGCCAGAAGCGAGACCGTTTACAAACAATGTGAAGTCATAAACTCCGTTGGGCCACGGCTGATTACTGCTGCCGATGTGCCACAGGCCATTCCGGCCACCACTCCAACGGACAGGTGCCAGACTAAACGTGGTATTGGGGATACCATCCGTGGTGACACGAAGCTCATACACGGTTTCCGGAGTCATGTTGCGATAATCGAAAAACATATACAGGCTGTTATTGCCGGAGGGCAGGCTATCAATGACTGACGTTGGCATGCCGGCTTCATTCACTGATGGCGAGAAAAACAGCCGCGTAAAAGTCGGATTACCCGTACTGGTGAATTGTGTCCCCAGATCAAACGGTGTTTCGACGGTTAATCCCAACGAAGCAGCACGCAGCAACGGGCGCGCGAAATTGGATGGGCGCAGCGCATTGATAAAACCGCCTACAGGGATACAGATGTCAGTGCTGTTGACCAGTCCATCACTATTGGTATCCTGAATCGGCAAACAGGTTGTATTCGCGGATACTCGTGCCAGTGGGGCAGTTGTTGGAATGCCTACCAGTCGCCCCTGCTGGTCATAGGCGCCTCCACCCGTCATTGTGCCGGGGATTTCCGCTAATGTCTTCACCCAGGCTTTTTCACCACCGCGTGGCTCGGCGACAAATCCGCTGATGGTACCCGTTGTTGTAGCGACTGCATCGTTACCAATATCGGGATAACCGACCACGGTAATGGTGCGATCCAGTTGGATGTCATCGGAATCGGCCAGTTCGACAAAAGGCAATGCCAGGGTTCCCGGCTCAATTAAACGCCCATCAAGCTGTCGTGTAATTTGTAGAATTGCCAGATCCAGACCGGGGTCGGCCTGCGAAATTTCAGCGCGATATTTAGGAATGGGTGCCTGGTCATTGCTGACACTAAAGGCGACCACTATCGTTTCGCCGGGACAATCTGTGCTTTGCAGGATGTTATGGGCATTTGTCAGGATCAAGCCATCGCGGCTTACAATCGTTCCAGACCCCACACAGGTCACAATCAGGTTATCGCCAATGTTGCGCGCCTGCATGATAAAAACTGTGGCATTCTCAATACGCTCAAAATCCAACCCACTTTGCTGAGCGACAAGCGGTGCCGTACTTAAGCACAGCAATATGAAGCAGATCGTTGAAATAAATCCTTTCCGACTAGTCATGTTAAAACTCCAGATTACTCAGAAACTGATTGAAAATCGGCAGGTATTCATCGTAGTTTCGAGCGTCTGCCAGAAATGTGATAATGATCGCCTGACCGCGCTGGATCGTCAGAATATCCAGCCCCGTCACTACGACAGGGATACCCTGCAGGAAAGGATTAGGGTCACTGACGACATAGGTATAGGTCATAGCCGTTGCAGTGATATCGTTTGGCAAATCATAGGGCGTTTCTGATAAGACATTATAGTTGGCAAATACCTGTGCTCGATTGAGCGTAAGCGCATCGAAAACGGTGCGTGACGAGCTGTTCACGCTCACTGGTTGAGCAGCCACCTGGATGGTGGTCTTATAACCGCTCAATGAAACATCACGAACGCGAAAAATATAATTCCCCACCTCATCAATTAACCAGTTCGCGGGATAACTGGCGCGAATACCCGCCTCACTGTTCACATACAAAGCCGTCGAATTTAATGCACTATCGCGCAAATTAAGACCGATGAAAAACCCAACCACACCAAATATCAGAACAAAATAGTGGCTCCAGCGCTGGCGAAAAGAGGATGCCTGTTCTTCCTGAATAATCTCAATGACACTCACAGGTTTTCATCCTCCGCAGCCGCCTCAATATCCCGCCGCTGGGCAGTATTCAAAAGAAAGGCCAGCCCTGCGGAAACCACCACAAAGATGACAGCCGAGAAAAAGAAACCCAGAATAGGATTGGTTGAGCTTATGGAAACAAGCGGGCTAAGTCCGGCGTTGCTTAAACCGGCGCGAATCGGGATCGCAATGCCTGACACCAACGCAGAAAGGGCCACTGTGCTGGTCAGTAATAAAACCATAGGGCGCAGGCTAAACCGAACTTCTGACAAGCCATAGCCGACAAGGATGCCGGTGATCTGTAAAATAACGCTGTTGTCAAAAACAGTCATCGCAGCGATATCGGGTGCTGAAGTAGTCGAAAAAACAAAATGAAGATTGGTTACAAACGCATAGCCCGTAGCGACTGCCGCGCCGTAAGCGATTGCATCGAACCGTGAGCGAAAGCCATCCGGCCAGATCAAATAACGCAAAATCAGGTAGACAATCATGGACTGAACAAGTCCAAGCGTGAAGGTATACCCCACAATCCGGTTAATGGCGTTTTGCAAAGAGAGCCAGCGTTCAACCTGAAGCACGTCATCCACCAACGGTATGCCAATCGCATTCGCGGCTAAGGCGCTGATAATGGCGACCAGCAGCAAATTCTGGCGGGGTTGAATGGCGGAGCGTTCGCGGTAGTAGGAAAATATCAGCCATAGCCCAATGGGCACAAAACAGAGCACAATGCCGATGGGAAAGTGGAAGCGGGCAGGGATGCTTACAAAACGCGTCACCGCGAACAGGATGATGACCAGGCCAAACAGCGCACCGTTCTCGACAATAATGCTTGGCCAGACCCGTCGATACGGGTAAATTTCTTCCTGTTCGGTTGGTGGCGTAATAAAACGTGATTGATATGCTGTCAAAGAACGTACCTATTTCTTATGCACACATGTATACTTGAAAATCGTACCTTACTGCGAAGAGGCTGGAAAGGCTAAAAATGGCATCGCGCTTAATCACACTCACATTACTGCTGTTCTTCATGACGGGGTGCCTGCCGGAAATTGACCGAAACAACACGAGTGATGAAAGACAGCTCGTTTATGGTTTGACTCTCAAGCCAAGCGGGATTGACCCTCACATTCACCGGTCACAAGAACTCGGTATTCCACTGCGGCAAGTCTACGATACCTTAGTTTATCGTGAACCTGACACGGATATTTTCATACCTGGGCTGGCTCAGGAATGGACGATTTCACCTGATGGTTTAGTTTACACCTTTAAATTGCGTGAAGATGTTACATTCCATGATGGTACACCGTTCAATGCGCAGGCTGTAGCCGCGAATCTGGATCGGATTGTGAACCCGGAAACAGCTTCCCAAAGGGCAGTATTCATGCTTGGGCCATACCGCGGTTATGAAATTGTCGATCCGTACACTATCAATATTGTGCTCAATGAGCCCTACAGCCCGCTTCTCGATTCACTCTCACAAGTTTATCTCGGTATGGCCAGCCCCGCAGCCCTCGCTGAGTATTCTGATAATCGCTATCAGTTTCATCAGGTTGGCACCGGGCCGTTTATATTTGTAGAGTACATCCCGCAGGAAAGCCTGATTTTGAAGCGCAATCCGGATTACAAATGGGGGCCGAGCTTTTATGCGCCACCCGGTGACAATTCGGTCAACGAAATTGTGTTTCGCTTCTTTGATGATCCGCCGACACGCTCACTGGCGCTCGAAAGCGAAGAGGCTCAGATTATGGGCGAGCTGCTGCCAAGTGATGCGCGATTGCTGACTGGTAATAATGCGCTTCAGTTGTCGCCCATCAGTATTCCCGGCCAACCGCTTCAGTTCCTGATGAATACGCAG
>JBBSQD010000024.1:0-38129 GCA_038258185.1 Aggregatilineales bacterium
ACACGCCGAGATTACGCGCATTGCGATAGTAGCGCAGGCGCGAGTCACGGGCTAAATATTCGCGGCAGATTTCCGGGGTGCTATCGGTGGAGGCGTTATCGACAATGATGAGTTCAAAATCGGTAAAAGTCTGCGCGAGGATCGAATCCAGCGACTGACGTAAAAAACGTTCCGCATTATAAATCGGGAGGCCAATGCTTACCCGTGGTTTGGTCAGGGACATGCAGTCTCTCACTGTCATTTAAGTTCAATCAGGTTACTGTTTACAGCAACTATAGGCTTTAATCCCTTGCCCTGACCTAAAACACAGCCCATTTATTTAATGTTGCATGACAGATAATCAGAGGTGAAAGTCTGGCGCAAGGGACACCTTCTATGATACATAGACAGATAGAATTTATTCAGCCCTCACCCAATGCAAATTGCTGCTCCCTCAAGGACTTTGTACCCTGCTGTGGCAGATGTTGATTCAGAACGGAATGTGAATATGACCCCAAAAGTCAGCGTGGTGATGCCAGTTTATAACGGAGAACGTTATCTGCAACTGGCTATCGACAGCATCTTAAACCAGACATTTACCGATTTTGAGTTGATTATCGTGGATGACGCCTCCAAAGATCGCACATGGTCAGTTCTGATGGAGAATGCTCAGCGTGACGCGCGGATTGTGCTGGTGCGCAATGTGAAAAACGCCGGGGAAGCCGGAGCGCGTAACCGGGGTTTACAGGAAGTGCATGGCGAGTATGTCGCGGTTCAGGACTGCGATGATATTTCCTTCCCACAGCGGTTGGCGCTTCAGGTGGCTTTCCTCGACGAGCATCCCAAAGTCGGCGCGATTGGCACGGCGGCGCAGCGCATCGACGCGTCGGGTCGCGCCACGTCTTTATGGGCGGTGCCAAGCAGTCACGAGATGATCCGCGCCGAGCTTATTTTCACCAGCCCCCTGCCCCACACCACCATGATGGCGCGGCAAGCGCTCTTAAAACAACTCAAAGGCTATGACGAACAGATCTTCACGACCGATTATGATTTATGGTGGCGCTTAAGTTGTATTTCGCGGCTGGAAACGCTGCCGCAGCCGGTGGCGCAATATCGCAGCGCACCTGACCCCGGTCGCATTACCAGCGGCCAGGCGCCGAAGCAACTGATCGGCTCGCAGACGATGTCACTGCGCATCCTCGGTGAAATTATGAACGGTCAACGCCTGGATGTGGAAGCGTATAAGCGCTTTTTCTTCTGCATGCGTAATCAGCCGGAATATCTGCTGAATGGAGACATCGCCCGTTTGCAGACTCTATGGGATTTTCTGGCAGCGGACACGCATTATCGGGCGGTGGCGGGGCCGCGCTTACTTTCGACCGCGCTTAAAATCACACGGCTGCATCCTACCGAAGCGCTGAAACTGCTGCGCATTACCCAGACGCAGTTTGGCATTTCGACCACCGAGATTGTGCGGAAGTATCTGCGGGTCTATGTGCGTGAACCACTCAGTCGGGCGGGTAAGCCTGCCTCCCAGCGCAGCATGGCATAAAGTCAACCGAAAAATAAAGTGTCTCTGGCAAGGCTCCATGCCTGAGTGCGGAATCGAACCCTTTATAGCAGGGGGAAATGGCGATGAATACCGAAGCAAGCTTTGAAAAATATATACATGAGCTTGAAAATGAAGAACAAGAACAACTTGGGCTTATCTTGATGATGATACCAAGATGGCCCACTTGTGATCCCCGCATGTTAGCCTATCTGCAAGCCTGTCTTGAGGACACTCGCCCTACCCTGATTTACTTTAAACCATTTAAATATGCAGAAGTGCGTTATGCAGCCGCGCAAGCCCTGGCTACTGAACAGGCTGTACAGGGCATAATCGAAGGGGTTGTTGTCCCGTTCTCAGTTATACCTCTGACATGGACAGAGATGGGCCACCTGGCCCGTGAAGCCGGACTTAATTTTTATTTGGATCCACTCGAACTACTGCCCATACTCATGGAGAAAAAACTTGTCCCCAGGCGAAATCATGTATTTCCACCCCGCATACCACACGGCTGGTTAGACAAGGGTGACAAGCAGGACTAACCTCTGAGCCACAACTACGAAATAAGCTAGTCGGTGATAGCTTCCGTCGCCTCGGCGGTGACTTCTGGCGTAGGTTCTTCGGTCGCTTCAGGGGTTGGGGTCGGTGGCAGCGCTCCCATTTTTATCAGGCGAATCACCACGTCCAGACCTTCCCACGGCGATGTCAGGCGCTGGATTTGACCGCCGTCTACCGGCTCACCCATCTGCGTGATACCATCCACCGGACGATAAAACTCCACCGAAAAGCGGTTAAACGCCGCACTCAAATCCACATCCACCTGCGGGATACGTCCGTCCCACAATTCAGCGAGACGGCGATAATTTCCAGCATTCGGCTGATAGATGATGATCTCGTCATAGTCCCCACGCAGGGTCGCATGTGGCCGGCGAATATCGACTTTTTCGGCGTTCGGGTCGGAGATCAACTCATCCGCAGCGGCAAAAAGTGACAGATCAATGGCGCGATCTTCAAAATAAGCCTTGATATACGGAACCGAATCCAGCCCGTGAAGTGCGCCATACTCCACGCCGCGGAATTCAAAAGCCACCTCGCCCGATTCGCTATAGGGTTGAATGACGAAATAACGTCCGCCATAATTGGCTGAACCGCCTTCCAGCAGCCATGACCAGAACAGCCAGCGCTGCGAGAAATCGGGGTTGCGCGGGCTGAGATTGGGGTGTTCCTGCTCATAGAAATCTTCACCCAGGAAGACATGCAGCGGCACATCGGCATAATCCGCCACCCAGATCGCGTCGGTTTCGTGCGACCCCTGCAGATGAATGTAACTCACCCAGTCGGCATCTTCCTCATCCGTAAAGCAGAAGTGCTGGTCACGGGTGGGGCTGGTGGAGAGCAGATGATCCCATGGGTCATGCTCGGCAAAATAACGGCCAATCTCGCGGGTGTAAACGTCATTTTTGGGCTTATCGTCACCACAGGCGAGATCATTAACCGTCAACCAGAACACCTGCGGAAACGCCGCCCAACGCGCCAGCATATAGCGCATGGTGTTGGTGCGCACTTCCTGCGGCAGCGCCAGCCAGGATTCCGCCGCTTGTTCGGTGCGGTAATCAATCTGGCCGAAAAGGATCATCTGGATATAGATATCGGGGTAATTATCCAGCATCCACTGCAAACGCCGATCGGTCGTGTGGAACTTCGCCAGATCATAGCGCATGAGGTCGTCACCGGCCCAGGGATAATTGCTGGCGCCAAACTCGCCTTCGTCGGCTGGAAGCCATTCCCAACCGCCCAACGCGCCACTGCGTACAGAGGTAATCCCCTGTGCGGCTATGTCGCGAACATATTCTTTCCACAGCGGCTCACCCAGATTAAACAGCTTGTAGGCGGTATCGTTGAGGTTGAGAAACCACTGTCCGTCCTCCGTGGCCCATTGTTTGGGGTTATCCGGGTGCTTGATCAGCATACCGCGCAAGTCGGACGCTTCAGCCGTGAAGCTGCCTTGTGCGCCATTTAACAGGGGGTCATCGTCAGAGGCGGTTTGCCACGTCCATTTGCCCACTTCCGTCACATAGACCCGTCCACGCCAGACGTTGGTGCCATCATAAAACAGATCGACCGTTTTGGCCTGATCCGCGCCAGAGGGAGGCGTAAACGTGACCGTGGCTAGCGTATCAAACGCATTTTCAACCAGTTCATTGCCGCGCAGGGTGATTTCGTGGGTGCCATACAGTTTGGCGGCCTGCACATTGCGCGTGAAATTCGTATCAGAAGCAGCCATCGGGCCGACACCAGATAAGAGCGTTAAAAACAGTACCGGCAAAAATCTCCCGAAGGTTGTTCGTAGCAGCATCGATTATTCTTTCGTCTATCCGTCAAATTAACCTAAAGCAGTCTACAAGATATAACAAAAAGTCTTGCAGCCGCATAGCGCCGAAGTACTTTGCACATTAGGGTTTGATTAAACAGGCTGTGAATCAGCTTTCGCGCAGGGCAATGACCGTCACGCGTGGGCCGGAAATCTGACCGGCGACCGGTTGAATTTCGTAGACAATATCGCCCAGCGCGCGGATTTGCTCGTAACGATTCACCTGAGCCGGATAAAGCTCAGCTTCAGCCAGATAGCGATCATAAAAGTCGCTCAGAATCAGATAATCAATTCCTTCCGCAGCGATCACTTCCAGGTCAGCCAGAGCGCCCAATTCGCCATAAGCATACAGATTATTAAACGGACGCTCGGCTGTATCTACCGCGCGAAGTCCACCCTGATATTCTTCATAATAGCGAAACTGATCTTTGGGTGGCTGTGGCCCATGACGCTCAATCAGCACGCGGCTATCCGCTGGAAGCTGATCAATCATCCACTGGCGGGCGATGGTGCGCGTTTCGGGTCGATTGAGCAGTGTCCCATAGAGGATGTTGGTCCGCACCAGGGGGAAGGCTATCAGAGCCAATAGCACCAGCAGCACGGCAGGCGGCAGATAGCGATGCCAACGCCGCAGACTCTGGGCTAAGGTCACCAGTGCATACGCGGCCAGCAGGCCAGCAAATGGGATGAGTGGCGTAAGCCAGCGCTCCCAGCGGATGCCCAGCATAGAGATAAACAGCAGGTAAATCACCGGAAAAATCAGCAGCAACCGATAACGCTGGTCAGCAGAACGCAGGCACAAGAAAGTCCCGACTGCGGCCAGCAGACTGGCGGCAATCGAAATGGTGATGGGCAGAATATTGCCAAGATACCAGACAATATCGCGCAGGGCGCCTTCACTCATGCCGCTCAGGTGCCCTTCTGATTCCTTAAAGACCGCCGTCAGCGTGCTTTGGAAATCAAGGAACACATAGGGTGAGCCGATAAAAGCGCCGCCGCCGATTGCCAGGAATGCAGCCAGCAACTTGCGATGATCGGCTTTGCCCTCGCGTCGCCAGAGCATCAGATGCGCGACGATTAAAACCGGAATGAAGGTCGCGGCGGGATATTTGGAGACGATAGCTAAACCGGTAAAAAATCCGGCCAGAAGATAGTCGCGCCAGCTATTGCGCTCCAGCAGGCGCAGACAAAACCACAACGCGGCCAGTATGAAAAACAGCATCAGCGCGTCCGCGCGGATGACTTTCGCCACATAAATATTGACTGGTGACAGGGCGTAAATCAGCGCGGCGATTAAGCCAATGCGGTGATTAAATAAATGCCGGCCAATAGCGTAAACCAGCAGGATATTGCCGACATCAATGCACCCCACCAGCAGCCGATAGCTGAGATAGTAGATGGTCGGGTCGCTGTGATAAAGGGTGCTGGCCGCATCCAGGCTGGGGAAAATGCCGACCAGCATGCCTGCGCCGATTATAATGGCGAACATCAGCGCGGCTAAGTACATCAAGGGGGTACCGGGTTGGGCAAAATAAGCCGGATTAAGCGTTCTGTCCGCCAGCAAACGTATGGTGGCCTCGACAAATTGCAGTTCGTCGGAGGCGTAGGGGACAATGATCTGGAAGCCGGACAGCACCGCGCGGACATCCGGCGGGCCATAGAAATAAGGCAGGCCATAACCCAGGCCAAATAAACGAAACCCCAGCCCAACCCCTGCTACCAGCATCACCCACACCAGCGGCAAGCGCAGTAACCAGCCTAAACGATCAAGAATATGTTTTATAATCCTCAACTCAATCTGATGTTCATCGTGTAATCTTTTATTGGCGATCATGTCTTGCCCTCATGACTAGAATGCGGAAAGCGAGTCGTACGCCAAATGCCTAATCTATAGTGCAATTATAAAAAGACGGGCTTGCAGCCAACTTGAAAGAATTGCAGCGCGGGTTTTAATTTTGTAATAAGTGTGGCTATACTTACATTGTGTTATCACAAAATTGTATTATGGATCGAGATTACAGGCAATCAGGGTGGAAAGCACACCGGGCGGCTGTACACTAGCGTCATAAGCGAAAAGCAATGGCAACAACTACTGAATCTTATACCCAAGCAAACAGGAGCGGATCGTCCTGTTGAACTGGATTTGAGGAAAGTCATCAACGCCATCTTCTATGTTTTGGTGACAGGTTGGAATAAGCGAGAACTGAGGAACAATTTGTAGAGAGGCGCAGAGCTTATATCATGCGCCCCCTTGTAATGAGAATCAGGCAAGTATTTCGTTAAGTCGTTCGATTTCACTATTGAGGCTGGCGTGGTCTTCAGCGCTGAGAGTGAGTTCACGCATTTTTTCTATATTGGTTCTGGCGATGGCTGTTTCTTCCAAATCTATTGCTATATCTGCCCTCAGCAGGAGCGCACGAGCAATGAGCAGGGTCGACTCGCCTCCATGACGTTCCAACGCGACATCCAAAATTTTCGCCGCACCAGACAAATCAAGTTTGGACTCACGGAAGCGCGTAGCTCGTGAAATCGCAAATTCCACTGGACTTTGGTCTCCCCTTTGCTCGGATTTGACTACCATTCCTTCGTCTTCATCCCCAAATTTGATGAATGTCACCGAATTGCCTGAAGGGTCGGTCATGGTGAAGCGCGTTTGTCCCGGTCTGATGCGCGTGATGCGCGGCAAACCTTTATTCGGAACACGTCCCAATTTCCCTTTCAAGGCTTTGGAAAAATTCTGGTGTACAGCCTCGAGATCCGTCACCAGCACCAGACAGCTAATCGGGTTTTCTTCAGGCTTGATCGACTTTTGCTCGATAAAATGCAGGCCGTATTCGCCACGACTCATCACCCCATAACCATAGGGGCTTTTCTGATAGTAGGTTTTTTCGTAGCCGAGCGCTTCCCAGAAATCGAGCGTTTCATCCAGCGAAGCAGCGAACAATACGGGTACAGTCATCCATTCTTTTTGATTCATTTTGTCCTCCAATTGATTACTACCCTTATTCTAAAGGGCTGGTGTACTGTTGGAGACTTAGGCCATGACCTCGACTGTAAATCCGCCAGGAGCTTTGACATAGAACGTCCAGGCGTGATGGCGTTCGGGCGCGGCAACATCGAAACCATCGGCTTTCAGGACTTCGTAGATTTGATTAACCTTTGCTTCGCTTTGCTGCCCAAAACCAATGTGAAAGGTTTCGGGATAGATGCCCGAACCTTTCATCAGACTGAGCACGAGTCCATCGTTATCGAAAAGCACGGTAAAGCCTTTGTTGCCGCCCTGATTTCGCAGGCCAAAATATTTTTCGAGAAATTCCGCCGCCGCGAGAACATCCGTCACGGTGAGATTGATGTGATTGATTTTCATACCGCCTCCTTTTGCCTTATTCTAAGGGGCTGGTGGAAAGGTGGAGGCTTTTAGCTCTTATCGGGATTCGCTGCCAGATATTCGGCGACTTCCTGCTTCATATCAGGCGCGTTTTTGAATTCGGGTGAGATTTCCGAGAGTGCCTTAATTACGGCGGCAGGGCTGCTGGCTTCCAATGCAATCACCTGAAATGCACGCGGGATTCGTATCTGTGTATGGTCATGGAAGACGACAATTACGATTGTTCCGAGAGCGCTTCCGTCACTGCGGCTGATTTTGCTCCACATCCAGCGCTGCCTCTCGCTCTCATTTTCGCCCCATTCCCGCGAATTCATCAAACTACCTGGCAAGCGTGGACTTGTCTGCAATCCCAATTCTTTGAAGCGCACATGAACCTTCTGGAAAAGCTGCTTGCCATAAATCGCGTAGACACTATCGCCAATTTGCGGATACATTTCCAGCATCTTGCTCTGGCATTGCTGAAAACAGCTTTCCCAATGCTGGTTGATGTGCTCCTGAATGTAGCGCCTGATGCTATGAATATCGTCCATATGACCTCCTGATAAACTTGGCTATTTTCATGATAAAGGCTTGGAGGATAGGTGGAGGGTTTTAGCGCGATAGCTCAATCAATTTCTTGATTTGCTGGATGATCGCCTGGGCACGGCCTTCAAGTTCAATCAGGCTTGAGAGCCAATGGTCAGCAATCACTTCGATATATTCATTGGCGCTTTCTTCGAGAGGGAGTTCGAGCTTTTCGCCGAGCTTTTCGCTCTGGCCTGCGTCATAAGCTTGCAGCATTCGCAAAATCGCCATGAGGCTGTAGCCGGCCTGTAGCAAACTGCGAATCACGCGAATCCGCCCAAATTCACGCATCCCATAAAGCCGATAACCGCTTCCTGCTTCTCGTGGGACAGTGATAAGGCCGTTGCGCTCCCAGTTGCGGAGCATGTCCACGCTGACATTGAGGCGCTTTGCTGCTTCGCCGATCGTGACTGTATCCTCAAAGGTATCCAGCAAATTTCCTGCCGCCCAATGCTCCAGAAATTCGATTGCTGCTTCGGTGGATGTGCGTTCCATGCGGATAAGTGCCAGATATTGGAAGGCTAATTCAATCGCCGTGCCGAAATTCTGGTTAGCGGCATTCCGCAAAAGCTGAAATATGAGCTCTTTATCGCCAAGATAAGGCCAATGCAAAGTCAGGCGCACCAGCTTGGCATACTCCAGATGCAATTCGCTGTACTGGCGATAGCGATTTTGCCCGCGTGGAATCGGCGGCAAAAAGCCTGCTTCTTCGTAGAGACGCACGGTATTCACATGAACGCCAAGTGCTTTGGCGATGTCGCTGGTTTTCATTTTGAGTTTTCAGTTGACAGTAAAAGACGATGCTAGTTCATAATACCCAGTACTTGGTTCAAAGTGCTGAGTGAAAAGTATGAAAGAATAGTTCATGGGAGTGAACGAGATTTTCCCAATCGCAATCTTTAGCTTGCGGCGTTTTCATTATACAAAAGTCTCCAATAGGAAACCAAGCTTGGACTTGAGCAACCTTACCTGCTTTATGTTTGAAATTCCTGTTTGGTAAGCTTGTTGTAACCAAACGAACAAAGTACCAGACAGGAATCCAAGATAGTGTTACACAAACCACGCCAATACACTAGCGTCATGAGCGAAAAGCAATGGCAACAAGAAAATCAAAGGGCGTAAGTGCCATATAATGGTCGATACTTTAGGCAATCTCAATGACCGTGAAGGCGCCAGGCTTTTGCTGACGAAAGTCGAACGACAAATTGCTTTACGGCTTTTGAAGATTGGGCATATAAAGATTATCAGCAGAGGGAAGACACCGGGCGGCTGTGCGCCGCCCGGAGAACTGTTTTGATGATGATTTACTGTCCGCCAGACTGGCCGAAGTTACCGCCCACCAGCACGAGATCAGCAATATTGATGGTGCCATCGGCATTGAGATCCGCGTCTGGGAAGAAGGTCGACTCCAGGCCGAAGTTGGCGCCGATCAGGCTGGCATCCACGATATCCACGAGCGTGTTGGCATCAATATCCCCGGCCAGCAGGGTCGCCTGCCCCAGGTCAAGCACCTGATCTGCCGAGTCAATCTGTACCTGGCGCACGATGGGCAAATGCTGCGCTGCGCTGGCCCGTACCAGATAAGCCCCGGTCATAAGATTACTAAACTGATAGGCGCCGGTATCGTCAGTGACGACTTCCGCAATCAGCGCGTCATTTTGCAGCAGTTGTACGCTGATGCCTTCACTGGTGGAACGCCCCTGATAAGCCAGCAGACCATTAACCGCGCCGATGCCATCGATCACGACTTCAGGTGTCGCCTCGACTATGGGCGCACTGACGATAGGCTGGGCAACAATGGGCGGAGTCACCGGGCCACTGGACACGGTACCATCCGTATTGAAGACCGCGCCGACTACTGTTGCCGGGATACTGTGACCATTGATATCGACCGCAACCAGATCACAATCGACGGATGCCGTGCCGGGGTTTTGGACCTGATAACGCAGATTAAAGGCTGAACCACTGCCGGAGAACGCCTCCGCAGGCTGGATACGGCTGACCGCGACTAACCAATTGCCTTCAGAAGTATAGCCCTGATTGACAAACAGGCTATTGGCATCGTTGAAGGCGCTTGCGGCATCGCCACCCGCCTCTGTGCCGGACAATACAGCCGGATCAGTGGCGCATTGTGCCTGGACACCATAGACATTTTGCAGATTGTAGAGATTGATGCTGACATTGACCATGCTGCCCGGTTGGACGGCCTGCCCCGGCACCTCGACGCGAATCGTCGGCTCAGTGGGCACGGGAAGCGGCAGCGGTTCAGATGGCGCTGGTGTAGGCTGTGGCGGCGGAGGCTGCTGCGGCGCAGTAGATGAGGCAAACTCAAACGCACCCAGATCAATGCCACTGCCCTGCGGACGGGCATTTCCGATAAAGTCTGTGGGTAATTGACCCAGATTAGCGCCAACATCAATCGCTGGGCTGTTGGCTTGGAGCGCGAAATCATAGCCTGACATATTCACAAACATGGGGTTCACATTAATCAGGTTGTTGCTGATGGTGGCATTTCCGCTTCCCGCCCCCTGGACGATCTGCGTATTGACCCCAAAACTCAGATTGTTTTCAATCAGTGTATTGATACCACGCGCATTGCTGATGGCGGGCTGCGAAAACTGCTGGATCACAATGTTATTACGAACCATTGTGTTCACCGATGTGCGCGAACTTTCCTGACCAAAGCCGACCTCGATGCCCACACCCATCATGTTATACACTGTGTTGTTGAAGATCTGGGCGTTATCCCCGCCATAAGTGACATCAATGCCCGTGTGATGCGCTCCGCGAATCACGTTGTTATAGACGAGAGTGCCTGTACCGGCATACACACCGATGCCCCGCCCCTGCTTCTTCTGACCATCCGCACCCTGCGCGACGTTGTTATCATAGATCAGGTTACTGCGGACGACATTATCCACCGCGTTTTGACCCCAGCCGATTTTAATGCCTGAGCCTTTGTTATTGTAAATGATGTTGCCTTCGATCAGGCTGTAGCTGGAGGTGTGGTAAATACCATGATCGAAATCCGTCACGCCATTGCCGTGAATGCGATTGTTGATGTACTCGATATAGTCCGCATTCCCTGTCGCTAAAATGCCGGATGAGAACGCTTTGTACTGACCATTGGAGCTCTGCCCTGCGCCAGCGTTGCGAATCTCATTGTTAATCAGTCGAATATGATGGGGGGATGCGATGTTAGGGTCGACATTGCCCGACATTTTGACGGTTTCGTACTTTACATAAGTGCCGTCGAGGATAAAACCATCAATCACAATATGATGATTGCTGCGGAAATTAATCACCCGCTGCGCACCCTGTCCCTGGGCAGGCATGATAATCACTTCCTGGCCGGGGTAAGCGCGCACTGTCACCGGGCGTTCCCACGAATCACCACTGGGAATAGTATTGTTCAGATCTTCCTGGTATAAACCGGCTTTCACCAGCAGTGTATAACCGGGACGCAGTCCACTCACACCGCGGCTGATCGTACGGAAAGGCTGGGCTTCAGTCCCAGGGTTATTGTCATTACCATTGGTCGCCACATAAAACATACCAGATTGTGCCTGGATTGTTGTCAAGTTCCCCATCAGCAATAAAAGACCTATTGCGAGTAAACCCATGCGGTAAGGTTTTAGGTTAAGCTGCATTTTCTGTACTCCTCATCAATCTTGACCATATACCGCTTGTTGAACGAATTTGCCGTTTCATGAATAAATTCAGAATTAAGCTTAAACGTTTCGTCAACTTTTTCTTTACGTTTTATATTTTCAGGGAGGATGAGAATTGTCTCAATAGGCCTAATGTCATGTTCAAGGGGACTAAAAGGCCATAAATTCTTTATTTTAAGTTTATTTAAGGTTTATTATTGCTCCAAAAAGTCAGTTCATCCTCAATTCTGAATTTACGTTCTTTATTTTTAGACAATCCATTTTATCAGGAAACAAAACCGGGAAAGGTCATAAACCTCTCCCGGCTGTGTTGAGTTTTCATGATATCGATCAGCGGGTCACGCCAGTTGAGTGATCAGTTATTATCCTGATCTTTTTCGGTTTTGGCAACGTTCTCGGTGACTGCCCCATTCATAATCACACGGGTATCCGGCTTGACCAAAGTCATTTGCTGGCCGTTCAATACTTCGCGGACTTCACTCTGATTTTTGAAGTAGCCTGAGTTATAGCCGTGGTCGACATCGTAATTCTTGACGCGATTTAAGACGAGGCCAATAAACTCATAGCCGACCTGACGGAACTGCGTCTGTGCCTGAAGCGCAGCCGCACGTCCGGTTTTACCGGCCTGCACCACCAGAATATTATCGGCCTTCACAATCGGAACCAGAATAGAGGCATCGGACACCAGCAGGCACGGTGGTGTATCGAAGATAATCACATCCACCCCCAGCATAGTGCGGAACACATCCATCCAGATATGCAGAGATTTGTATTCGGACAAATGGGTCGAGTCGTCGCTGACCGGGCCACTGGTAATGGCGCGCAGATTAGTCACGGAAGTGGGCTGCACACAGGCATTCAGATTATTGATGGTCTGCTGCACATCACGGTCAAGGTCGTTCACTGGCTTGTCGAGATCAGCCTCAGTCACCGGTGATGGTGACATATCAATCAGATTCTTTAAGCCACGTTCGTTTTCCAGATCAAAGATTTCGTGTACACGGGGCTTCACCAGATCCGCGTCGATCAGCAGCACTTTGAGGCCATTGAGTGCCATCGTCACCGCCAGATTCGCGGCAGTGATGCTCTTGCCTTCACTTTCACCGGGGCTGGTGATGAGATAGGTATAATCGCCATTTTTGTGGCTGGATGCCAGCAGGTTGGTCTGCAAAGCGCGATAAGACTCAGCGATAGCTGACCGCTGCGACCAGTTGGTGATCACCTTACTGGGGTACGGGTCATTGCGTTTGCCCAATTGTGGGACTGTCCCCAGTACAGGTAAGCCCAGCGTATTGGTGGCATCTTTTGAAGATTTCACTGTGCTGTCCAGATAATCAATCAGCAGAATAGCGACGACGGCCAGAATGACACCGGTGATAGCGCTGATAATGATTGATTCCGCCAGACCGGGGCCAGTCCGGAAAAAGATCGCTTCAGTCGCTTCTTCAATCACTTCGAGACGGTGCGTCTGCTGCTCAATCTCAGCAATGGTCGCCGAGAACTGCGCGATATTGGCCGAAGCCTGATTGACCTGTGTAATCAGGGCGCTGCGCTGCTGGGTAAGCGGGCTGTTTTGTGTGTTAGCGGTAGGGTCATCGCCCAGCCGCGCATCAATCGCTTCAATCTCTTCCTGTGCGGACTGGATCTGAAGATTCAGCAGATTCATCTGCTCGCGCGCCAGGGCGACCTGCGCCTGCTGTGCCGGGGTCAGATTGGTGGGGCTGCTCTCGATTAACTGACGAGCGGTTTCGTTCGCCATATCGATGGCGGTCTTCTCATCATTATAGAACGCCTGGATAACCAGAATCGGCGGGTCGGAAGGCTTGCCAGCTAGAATCAGCTTTTTCAAATCCTCCATGTCGATATCCAGACCGAGGTTGTCTTTCACACCCTGGAGGATAATTGGCGTGTTCACCAGCTCGACATATGTCTCCGTCAGTACGGCGGCGGTTTCAATATCGCCGCGGCTGGGGTTGGTACTGCCGATAAAACCACCGATCAGCACTTTCGACTGCGCCTGATAAGTGAAGGTACGGTTGACACTGGTCGCGATCGTAATCGCCACACCGACCGCAGCGGCGAGAATGACGAGCCATAACCACTTTCTGAATAAACGATAAAGCCGGTCAAAATCCATACACAACCTCTACCTGAACATAGTTTTCTGATGTCATTTTCCGAATGCGACAAAACGGATTTTTGATGTGCGATGTCATACAATCTGTAATCTACACATCAAGCTTGGTATTTTACACCCTATTACTTGCATATAACAAAAAAGATAGACCTAACTTCCTATTCGCTAACCTTTGGGGCTGGAATAATCTCCATTTACGCCACTTTCAGATGTGCGCGCTACGCTGAGCGAAAGATCTGAGGGCAATAAGGCTGTTGGCCAGTAAGTTTTTAACTACGAACAACCTTAAGCACCCATCCCCAAGGGGTTATGAGTGAATAAGGTCGCGGTAATACAATGATTTACTCTCTTATTGTCGTCAAACCAACCTTGCACAAACCTAAAAACGTAAAAAATCGTAAAGGCGATTAGCCCTTCAAGGGGAGCTTTTTTGTACTTTTCAGCGCTAGGTTGGGGCAAGGCGGCTGCGATATAGTAAAAACGTATTGATTATTGTTAGGCGTTAATTCTTTAAGCAGCCCTTTAGCGTTATCTGGTTTGTATAGAATTTGTGGAGCTTTATATGGCCTTATCACAAACGAATCCTCGTACTCGTCGCAGTACATTTTTATCTTTTTCACCCCCCTCAATCTCCGAGCAGGAAATTGAAGCGGTCGTGGATACGCTGCGGTCATCGTGGATTACAACAGGCCCCAAAACGAAACAATTTGAGACTGATTTCGCGGCCTACATCGGCGCGGAAGGTGCACTGGCGCTGAACTCCTGCACCGCCGGAATGCATGTTGCACTGGCAACGCTGGACATTGGCGAAGGTGATGAGGTGATCACCACCCCAATGACGTTTTGCTCATCAGTGAACGTAATTGAGCATGTCGGCGCGACTCCGGTTCTGGCGGATGTCGAGGCAGACACACTGACGATTGACCCCAAGGAAGTCGCCAAAAAAATCACGCCGAAAACCAAAGCGGTGCTGGTCGTGCATTATGCCGGTCACCCGGTGGATATGAACCCCATTCTGGAACTGGCGAAAGAACACAATCTGGCGGTGATCGAAGATGCAGCGCACGCCATCCCCGCTTCCTATGAAGGCAGGATGGTCGGCACATTGGGCGATTTTGCGTCTTTCAGCTTTTACGCGACCAAAAATCTGACCACGGCGGAAGGCGGTATGCTGACCGGTAAGCCGGAACAGTTGGATAAAGCGCGGATGTTAAGTCTGCATGGCATGAACCGCGATGCGTGGAAGCGCTATACGGCTGAAGGTAGCTGGTATTACGAAGTGGTCGCGCCGGGATTTAAATACAATATGACCGATATTCAGGCAGCGATTGGACAGGTGCAGCTTGAACGTCTGGAAACGATGCAGGCACGGCGGCGTGAAGTCGTGGCGCAGTATCAAGAGGCCTTCGGGAAAATCTCTGCTTTGCAGACACCGACTGAACGCCCCAATGTCAGCTCGGCATGGCACCTGTATGTGCTGCGGCTGAACCTCGACCAACTAAGCATTGTACGGGGGCAGTTTATTGAAGAATTGAAAGCACGCAATATCGGCACGAGTGTCCATTTTATCCCGATTCATCTGCACCCCTTTTACAAGGATAAATACGACCTGAAGCCGGAAGATTTCCCGGTGGCTTATGGTGAGTACCAGCGCACCATCTCGCTGCCGCTGCACCCCGGCCTGAGCGAAGACGATGTCGCGGATGTCATTGCCGCCGTCACCGATGTCTGTGAGGTATTCCAATGTTAAGAATATTTTCGGTAGGATTCGTGCTGCTATCAGGCATGGTTATGGCCATGCGCATGCTCTACCGTGGGCAGGTGATGGCGGCTGCACCCCTTATAAAACAACCCGCTGAAGACCGCAGCAGTTTTTCCGGACGCATCAAGCGCGCGTTTGATGTGGTCTTTAGCATCGGCATTTTAATCGTGCTGTCGCCGGTTTTTTTGGGGCTCGCGCTGATTATCAAGCTGACCTCACGCGGGCCGGTGTTCTATAAAGCCACACGCAGCGGCCAGAACGGCGAAACCTTTAAGCTCTATAAATTCCGCTCGATGGTCGTGGATGCAGATAAAAGCGGCCCCGGCATCACCACCGCTGGCGACGCGCGCATCACACGGATTGGGCGCATTCTGCGCAAAACCAAGCTGGACGAACTGCCGCAATTTATCAATGTGCTGAAGGGCGAAATGAGCCTGGTGGGCCCGCGTCCGGAAGATCCGCGTTATGTGGCGCTGTACACGCCGGAGCAGCGCACAGTGCTGAGTGTACGCCCCGGTATCACCAGCCCCGCATCCGTTTATTATCGCGATGAAGAATCAATGCTGACCGGGGACGACTGGGAACAGCAGTATGTCGAAGAAATTATGCCGGCTAAACTGAGCATTGATCTGGATTACGCCCGCAAAGGCGACATTACCGAGGATGTGGTGATTATCTGGCGGACGTTCCTGCTGATGTGGCAGCCGATTATCCAGAAGGCACAGCGCGTCATTGCTTAATTCCCTCCCAAAGAAAAACAAACAGGTGCCTAATGGCACCTGTTTTTATTTACGCTGTTTAATACTTGGTGACGCTGTTCAGTATTGCTTCC
Source organism: Aggregatilineales bacterium (assembly GCA_038258185.1). Taxonomy (GTDB): domain Bacteria; phylum Chloroflexota; class Anaerolineae; order Aggregatilineales; family Phototrophicaceae; genus JAIOHN01. The sequence goes on from JBBSQD010000024.1 coordinate 16,254, forward strand.
AGCAACCATGGGTTACGCACTGCCGAGAGATGGTAACGTTTCCAGGCGCGACCTGTCTTCTTATTACCGATTTTCACCGAATCACTGTCCACTTCCATTCCATCAAAATCAGCCAGGGTCAGATGTTTTTTGTCATAATGGAGGCCATCAGGCCGCAACTCAATCGGCTTAAAATGAAGCGTCTTACCGCTGCGATATTCTTTGAGCAGACGCGACTTATGGGTTTCCTCGATTTTCTGGATGACATAACCACTGAGCTGAGAAAACCCCCGATCCATGCCATAAACTGCGAACAATGGGGTGTCATCGTGAAAAAACTTAAAGCTCCCTATAATCACAGTGGTAATGCCATTGGTATACATCACAGTGAGGTAACCCTGAACGGCATTAATCTGCTCAAAGCTGTAAAACTGCAACCCTTTCCGGGTTTTACGCTCTACACCATATTCATGAATAAGGGTTTTGCGGTCAATAAGAAAAGTATAGGCAACATTACCCAGGAACCCCAGAGCGAGTATAAGAAGGCCAGCACCAGCAAGAATTAAAGCCAACCTAATAGCTTCTTCATTCTTATTCGACACGCCTGCAGACATCATAAATCCAGCCACTACGCCAAAAAAGAGGCCATAAATCAAACGCCGAATAAACTCGAAGATATTGATACCAAATACCCCCAGCAACTCGCCCTTATCGGTGGGAGATTTTCGCTTCGGGCGGACAGGTTCGGCTTCTTGGGCTTCAGCAAACGGGTCATCCAGCAGCGGCGGGTCGATCTCATCCAGCTTGTCCAGCCATTTACGGGCGACAGGATGGTCGATATCCACCAGAATTTCCCGCGCATCGTCATAACGTTTTTGCGCGATTAAATCACGCGCTTCTTCCATATATTCGCGTGTGGTCAGCACGTGATCTCCTCTATGGTGAATTATTTCGATAGATATTCCATCCTGAATTATAGATTTTATTCGCGTGAATTTATCCGAATTTATCGTGAAAACCGTAAATTTTTCAGAGGGATGTTGGCTGGAAATAAATAGAGGCGACCGGGGGGAGTCGCCTCTACTCATCAAGGGAAGATTACTAAACTAGACGTGGGGACGCGGGGTTAACTGCACATCAATCTGTATCGTGTCCGTACCATTACGCAGTACAGATAATGTCACCGTGTCACCGGGTTGGGTCTGCTGGGACACATAGGTAAGCAGATCAGCCATGCCAGTCATTTCCTGACCATTGATGGCGGTGATAATGTCCAACTGCTGCGGCACATCACCATTGGCGGCCTCGCCGGGATTCTGTAAGTTAGCACGGGCTGCCGGGCCACCGGGCTGTACCTGACCAACGACCACGCCACGGAAATTATTAGACAGGTTGAACGCTTCAATCACATCCAGGTTGACATCGTTGCCGCCAATACCCAGGTAGCTGTATTCGACGTAACCATTGGCGATCAGTTCCTGAGCGACACGTTCCGCCAGTGTGCCGGGGATGGCAAAGCCGACACCGGAGTTGGCGCGTACCGGGCTGGCGATCTGCGCATTCACGCCGATTACCGCGCCTTGAAGATCAAGCAATGGGCCACCGCTGTTACCGGGGTTGATGGCTGCGTCGGTCTGGATGACGCCGCCAATACTAAAGCCTTCATTCAGGCCGATGATAGTCCGTTCCAGACCACTGATAATGCCGGTGGTCAGTGTCCAGCGCTCACCAAAGGGGCTACCGATGGCAATGACAGGATCACCGATTTCGAGCGAATCCGCTGTGGCAAATGTAACCGGTTGCAGTTCACTCGCGGGCAGATTGACCTGAATCACCGCCAGATCAGAATCGGGGTCGAGTCCAATGATCTCACCACGGGCCAGCGTACCATCAAAGAAATTGACTTCGATATCGGTCGCGCCATTGACAACATGATAATTGGTCACGATATGACCAGCGGTATCCAGCACAAAACCGGAGCCGCTTGAATACTGCTCCTGACTTTGATCCTGACCCTGGGGCATCAGACCATTTGGAGCGTCCATCTGGGAAACGACATTGATCGACACCACCGACGGACTGACCTGATTATACAGGTTGGAAAAATCGTAGATTTGCGCGTCCTGCGCAGCAGCAGGCATGAATACACCCACCAAACCCAGCGCCAGAACACTAATTAACAGTAAACCTCTTCGCATCATATCTCCTTGCGATTTAGGATAATTGGTTTCACTGTCCCTATTAAGCATCAGGTTTGTAAAGTTATTGTCAAGCGGAGTCTAATGAAAAATGAGTAAAACGGATTTTATGCTTATGTTTCTCTTATAGAGGGAGTTTGAAAGGAGATAAAAAACAGGGTAGCCATTAGCTGACTGCCATATGAGATGAAGAACATATCCGAAAAATAGAATTCAGTGCAGGGCCACGGCATGCCGTGGCCGTACAAGGTAAATTTACAAATACATTCTAAGTATTTAACGTCCGCGAAGCTGCGGGTCAAGCACATCGCGCAGGCCATCCCCAAAGAGATTAAAGCCCAGCACGGTAATCATAATAGCGATGCCGGGGAAGAATACCATGTGCGGTGAGGTAAAGACATAATTACGCGACTCGGACAAAATCTGCCCCCACTCAGCCACAGGCGGTTGCGCACCCAGGCCGAGGAAAGCCAGTGCTGCGGCTTCCAGCACTGCCCCGCCGACACCCAGCGCACCCTGCACAATAATCGGGGTGAAGCTGTTGGGCAGGATATGCCAGAAAATAATGCGGATGTGATTCGCGCCTAAAGCCCGTTCGGCTGTGACATACTCTAATTCCTTGACGGACAGCACACTGGCACGCGTTAAGCGCGCATACACTGGCACAGACACAATGGCAATGGCAAACAGCGCATTCTCCAACCCCGGCCCACGGATAGTGACAATCGTAATCGCCAGTAACAGACCGGGGAAAGCCAGCATCACATCCATAAAGCGCATGATGACGTTATCCACCCAGCCGCCGGCATAACCCGAAACGAGGCCAACCACAGTCCCCACACTAATGGCGAAGCCAACCGCTGTCAGACCGACAAATAATGAAACCCGCGAACCGTAAATAAGGCGGCTGAACAAATCGCGTCCGTTCAGGTCGAGCCCGAGGATATGCAGCGGTTCCTGACAGCCGAACAAGGGGATGCAGGGTGCCTTACGGGGGAATGGCGGCACCTCACCGGGTACACCGATCATCGTTTGCAGGGGGTCATGAGTGGCAATGACTGGCGCAAAAACAGCCGTCAAAATCAATACTGCAATAATCGTCATCCCCATGACTGCCGAGCGATTGCGAAACAACGCTCGTATGGTCGACTTCCAGGGGTTATCAGGCTTATCCGCAAGGCTCACTGTTTCGGTGAGTTTGGTTGGGAGTGTTGTGGTGTGTTCCATGTTCTGTACTAGCTTTCTTACCTAATTCAACCGGATGCGTGGATCAAGATAACCGTAAAGGATGTCAACCATCAGGTTAATGATGACAAAGGAAATCGCGATCACCAGAGTCACGCCCTGTACCAGTGTATAATCACGAGCGGTAATGCCATCTACCAGTGTGCGCCCGATACCGGAGAAACCAAAAATCGTCTCGGTAAGCACCGCACCACTGACCAGACCGCCAAAACTCAAACCGATAATAGTCACGACTGGCAGCAGCGAATTGCGCACCGCATGGATAACGACCACGCTCATTTCGCGCAGACCTTTGGCGCGAGCCGTACGGGTATAATCCTGCCCAAGTGCATCCAGCAGGCTGGAGCGTGTCATACGGGCAATTATCGCCAGCGGGATCGTCCCTACCGCCAGCGCTGGCAGCAGCAGATGACGGGCAGCATCCAGAAAGAGTTCCATATTCAGGGTCAGAATGGCATTGAGTATATTAAAACGCGAAATAAATAACAGGAAATTGCTCGCGTTATCCGGGTTTTCCACGATGCCCCATGATATAAAAAAGGGCAGCGGATTAGCACCGGCTGTCAAACGGCCCGACGGCGGCAGCGCAAAAGCCGTATCCTTCAGAATCACCCCGAAGAAATAAGCCAGCATCAACCCCAGCCAGAACACCGGCATCGAGACACCGATATTCGCAAATAACATCGTGCCGACATCCACCGCAGAATTGCGCCGGTATGCCGAGATAATACCCAGTGGAATACCCACAATTATCGCAACAAACAAAGCCGATAAGGCTAATTCAATGGTGACAGGCAAACGCTCCGCCAGCAGATCAACCACATTGCGGCCAAAACGCAGCGAAGTCCCCAGGTCGCCCTGTAGAATATTGCGCATGTAATAGGTGAACTGCACGGGCATCGGCTCATTCAGGCCATTGCGTTCCATGTAGGCATCGCAGACGGCATCCGTGGCCCGTTCGCCCAGAACAGCACGGCAGGGGTCACCCGGAATAGAGCGATTGAGTGCAAAGGTCACCAGCAGAATACCGAATAAAACCGGTATTGATGAAACAAGGCGTCGAATCAAAAAATTTGACATAGGGACATTCATCCATAAAACAACAAAAAGGGACAGGAAAATGAATTCCTGTCCCTTACTTTACTTACTCAGCGGCTGGGGCGTTCAAGAAACCACCAAAGAAGCTGGAGAAATAGGTGAAGTTGCCATCACGGCCCGTATGAAGAGGGCTAGCGGCATCCCATGCAGCGATGAGGCTGGTATAAGCGTCACCGGCATCCAGGGTGCTGCCATCGTGGAAGGTTACACCTTCACGGATGGTGAAAGTCCACTCGGTCGCGTCTTCATTCACTTCCCAGCTTGAGGCCAGCCCGGCAATAACTTCACCAGTGTTGGGCTCATAGTTGAGCAGTGCTTCGTTGATCTGACCGCAGGCGGCGAAGGTCTCACCGTCGGTTTCGTCCAGGCAGTACAGGCTGATCGGTTCGGCATTCTGCATCCAGATGATGTTATCGTCATCAGGATCTTCCATCTGGCTGAACTGAGTCACGCCCACCTGTGCGAAGTAAACACCTTCAATGCTGGCGCGCCAGGCATTGGCGTTGGCACCATGTGCAACCGGAACCATCGGTACCAGGTCGCGGATGGCGGTGTTGGCTTCAATGTAGATTTCGTAACGGGCATCCGGGTCACCCAGCTGTGAAGCACGGGTCAGCGGATCGGTGATTTCTGTGAACTTCTCACCGAACTGGTCACTGGAGCCAGCGCCAAAGTGGAAGTCAAGGAAGTTGGTGGCATCCGGGTAATCCATGCCCCAGCCGAGCAGATAGGTGCTCAGTTCGCCTGCGTCAGACGCATCGAGGAACGCACCGGATTCCATCACTTCGATGTCCAGCTGAATGCCGACTTCGGCGAGCTGGGTCTGAAGATCAACTGCAACCGTGCCGGGGGTGGGCAGATAACCACGAACCACGTCACGATAATTCAGCGGAAGTGCGAAACGGATACCATCGTCACCGCGGGGGAAGCCGGCTTCGTCCAGCAACTGGTTTGCCATTTCCACATCATAGGCCAGAGCCTCGACTTCGGGGGTAAACCCAAAGAGTACCGGCGGCATGAACTGGCCGGCAACCACTGAACCAGCGGGGTAGAAGTTATCGACAATACGTTGTTTGTCGATGGCGTATGAAATCGCCTGGCGTACCTGGAGATTATCCAGGGGTTCCATGGCGTTATTCAGGCCAAAGTACATCACATTGGTGATTGCACCCGGAACCAGCGTCAGGCTGGGATCAGCTTCAACCACTTCAAAGTCACCGGTGCCGATGTTAGCGATACCGTCGACATTACCAGCCTGAAGTTCAATCAGACGGGCAGCCGCTTCGGAGTTCCAGCGGAAGATCACGCTTGGCTCGATAGCGGTTTCACCCCAGTATTCATCGAAACGGCTGAGGACGAGTTCGTTACCCAGGTCCCAGTTTTCCAGCTTGTAAGGGCCGGTGCCGATGGGGTTCTGAATCAGATCGCCGGTACCACCAGTGGATTCGACATATTCTGATGGGGAGATGGGGAAGCCAATAAAGGCCATTTTGGAACCAAATGCAGGATCTGGATTACAAAGAGAAATTTTCAGGGTCATATCGTCGACAACTTCCATTGATTTGAAGTTGCCAGCATAACCATCAGCGCCACATTCCACTTCGGTCATCATCATGTCCTGGCCCAGAACCGGCAGCGCCAGCCCTAACACCAGAACTACCACGATGGACAGTGGGATAAGCATGTTCAATTTTTTAAACATATTTCCTCCTGAGAGATACATTGATAAAGATGGTATCTGTTGTGATTTGTGAGAAAGTCACATATGGATATTGCAAATGCGTTCCTCTCGCCAGCACACGAACAATTATTAAACCGAGAAGGGTTTAATTTCAGGCGTTTATTATGTTCTGTAACAGGTATCCTTGTCAAATTTAACCATACATAAAATATTTTGCTGTTTTTCGGTAATACAATCCAAAGTTTATGAGGGTAAGCAGGTATACTCAGGCATCTTAAGTTAAGAAATAGTGTAAAATAGATAAAGATTCAATTGGAAAACCATTTGTCCGACATAGATAACGAGGGGAACGAACCGATGGCCCGAACTGAAAGCACCTTCAGCGAGCGTGTAGGGGCCCGTATTTCGCCGGAACTGAAAACTCACTTGAAGGCCATGGTGGAAGACAACCGGTTCGACAGTGAAGCTGACGCGGTGCGCGAGGCATTGTGGGCTTATGTCGAACAAGGCAAACTTTTTGTCAGTGAAGAAACTCCCCCGGCCACCAGCCCGACTGCCCCACCTGTTGAACAAGATCGCATCCAATGGCTTCTGACGGTTCTGGTTATTATGATCGGACTGGTGAGCAGTAAAATCCTGAATGCCGTGCAGAGCGAAAAGGTCAAACCGGCGGCGCTGGTGGATGAAGCGATTCAGGAGTCAATTTATAACCATCACATTTTATGGGAAAAATTACTGGTCGGGCAGCGAATGGCTCAGCACCCGCTTAAAGATGAAGAGGAAGCCGCGGGTTAGGCTTTGGTTTCAGGCCATAAGCGCTGAGTAAAACCGGTGACCTGTTTGTCCGTCCCTGATTTTTACAGCATAATAAACCACTTCATCCATAAGGGAGCCCCTATGAGCCTGACACTACCCTTTTATCTGGAACCGACCAGCCACCTCAACGGCTTGCAGCAACAACCGAACCCCGCCCCACCCATTTTTGACGCTCAACATTATCTGGCCGACCAGGTTGGTGATGGTCTGGAATATCACTTCGCCACTGGCGCACTGGAAGGCGCGGCTTACCTCACACTTGATCTGATGTGTACCGGCACAGAAACCGGCATTTTTGCATTGGAATTGCAGGAAGGTGACGATGGGCGCGTGTTTCAGTATTTCTTCGCTGCCCTGCCCGACGCATCCGCCCGTTTGCGGGTGCCGCTGGAAGCGGTCAATCAGAATCGCTGGATGTACCCCCGTGAAGGGGCATTGCTGAAGCCCCGTGTCGGCGGTCAGCGCGTCAGCCTGAGTCAGGTGGACAGAATGCGCGTGCTGGTGCATATGCTGGGCAGTGAGCCGCTGGACTGGTACATGACGGCCATTCTGGCGACCAATGATGCGCCGCTGCTGCTGCAACAACCACGTCTGTTAGAAGGTGCGCTGCTGGATGAACTGGGGCAAAGTAATTACCGCACGTGGGAAGGCAAAACCATCACCACGGATGATCTCGAAGCCCGGTTGCAAGCCCAACTGCATGAGTCCGTTCAACACACCTGGCCGCAGAGCTTTTCGCAGTATGGTGGCTGGACAGCCAAGCAATTTGAGGCCACGGGTTTCTTCCGGACCCAATGGGACGAAAACGCCGAGCGCTGGTGGCTGGTTGATCCGCAGGGATACGTCTTCTGGTCAGCCGGACAGGACTGCGTCAACGCGGGAATCGACTCAAATTATACGAACATGGAAAATTGCGTGACAGGGATTCCAGTCGAAGGGGACCCTCATTTCACCATTTTAAGCGAACGTCACGGCGAAAAATTTATTGATTATTTGCAGGCGAATTTTATGCGTGTTTTTGGTGCGGAAGACTGGTACGAAAACTGGAAAAAGATCACGCTGGGTGAGCTGCGCCGTACCGGATTTAACACGATTGCCAACTGGTCAGACTGGAAGATCGCGCGCGAGGCAGGTTTCCCTTATGTCAGACCGCTGCGTGTTGAAAGAGACCCTATCGCCCCGCGCATTTACCGCGATTTGCCGGACGTGTTCGACCCGCAATTCGAGATTGAGGCGGAAGCCTTTGCCCAGCAACTGATCGAAACCCGCGACGATCCGGCGTTAATCGGTTACTTTCTGATGAACGAGCCGACATGGGGCTTCGCGCGTGAAACTCCGGCAGAAGGCATGTTACATACCACCGAAAAATGCGTCAGCCGCAGGGCGCTGGCCGACTTCCTGCGTGAGCGTTATGGGGATGATGATGGCCTGTCGGCAGCGTGGGGCTTTGCGCTGAGCGCGGAAGAAGTCGCTGAAGGTGCGTGGTATTACACACTGACGGATGCCGCCCGCGCGGATCTGGAAGATTTCAGCGAATTGATGGTCGGGCGTTATTTCAGCACATTGAGCGAAGCCTGTCGCAAAGTTGACCCCGATCATCTCAATCTGGGAATCCGTTATCATACGGTGCCGCCGCTATGGGCTGCCGCCGGAATGCGCAGTTTTGACGTGTTCAGCATCAATGGCTACCGCGATCAGGTGCCAGCGGACGACCTGAAAGCTATCCATGAATTGCTCAATCTGCCGACGATGATCGGTGAATGGCACATGGGGGCGCTGGATGTGGGCCTGCCTGCGACTGGCGTTGGCCCGCGCGTGGCCGATCAAAGCGCACGTGGACAGGCTTACCGTGTGTATCTGGAAAAAGCCGCTGCTATCCCGTGGTGTGTGGGGGTGCATCATTTTACCCATTACGATCAATCCGCCCTGGGACGCTTTGATGGCGAGACGTATAACATCGGTTTTTATGATGTCTGCAACCGCCCCTATACGCCGCTGGTCGAGGCTGCACGCGCGTCTCATGAGCGCATGTATCCTGTCGCGCTGGGGGATGTCGAAGCATTTGATGACGCACCAGAATATTTCCCGCGTTTCTTCTTCTGATCCACTTCTATCAGTGCTGAGGTTTGAATGGGCTATGCGTCATTCAAACCTCAGTACACGCACATTTGGTTTTAAAATCCACCAACTGCCTCATATCATGTAAGCAAATATGTTATATACTTGCTCGCTTTAACCTTTACATAAACCTCGTTTGGATTGATTAAAACTATGACTGAACCTATTGCCCTGCTGCTGGTGATTCTGGTGGGCACAATGGTGCTGCTGGCTTTTGAGTGGGTGCCAGTGGATGTGATCGGAATTGGGGTGATGCTGTCCCTGATTATAACCGGGCTGCTGCCTTCTGAAGATGCCTTTGCCGGCTTCGGCAGTGACACAGTGATTATGCTGCTGGGGCTGCTCATTATGACTGCGGCCTTAATTCGCACCGGGGTTGTGGAGACTGCGGGGCGGCTTATCCTGCGGCGTACCCAGGCGACATCCAACCGTATTCTGCTGGTGGTGATGGTGACTGCTGCTTCGTTAAGCGCATTTTTGAGCAATACTGCCTCCACCGCGTTTTTTCTGCCGGTGGTATTAGGTATATCTCAGCGCATGAAAGTGAGTGCTTCACGTTTATTGATGCCTTTAGCTTTCGCCACAATTCTGGCCAGCTCACTGACGCTGGTCAGCACATCGACTAATCTGGTCGTGAATGGGGTCATCACGCAATATGGACTGGAGCCGATGGGGATGTTTGAGCTAACCCCGGTTGGCCTGCCGATTGCGATAGCTGGCATTCTCTATATGTTTCTGATCGGCCAGCGCTTAATCCCTGAACGCGCCACCACCAACGATCTGCAATTATCGAGTGATTATGCCTATCTGACCGAGGTGGTCATTCTGCCCGAGTCGAGCCTGATTAATCAGACTTTGGAGGAAAGCGGGCTGGGGCGTGACCTTGATCTGAATGTCTTGCGAATCGTACGCGAAAACAAACGCTACATTACCCCCAGCGCCAATACCCAACTGATGGAGGGTGATCTGCTGCTGGTAGAAGGTCTGCGCGATGATATCCTCAAAATCAAGGACACGACCGGAATCGACCTCAAAGCCGATTATAAGCTGGCCGATCCTGAAATCGAAGGCGAAGAGCTGCAACTGGCCGAGGTCATCATCCTGCAAGGGTCGCCTTTTGTGCAGCGTACCCTTAAGACATTGCGCTTTCGTGAGCGTTTTAACCTGCAAGTGCTGGCGGTCAACCGCAGCAGTCAGACCATCCGCCGCAAACTGAGCAGTATCTCACTACGGGTGGGCGATACGATTCTGGTGCAGGGTACCCCGGCCAATCTCTCCGCGCTGGCGGCAGATGATACGCTGCGCATCGTCGGCGCGTTACCCGGCCAGCGCTATAACACGCGCCGTGCGCCGATTGCGGTGGCTATTTTTGTCGCCGCATTGCTGGCGGCCAGTGTGAATCTGCTCAGTATCCCGGTGGCGGTGTTATTAGGGGCAACGCTGACCTTCGTCACCAAATGTATTACGCCGCAGGAAGCCTATCGTCAGATCGAATGGACGATTATTATCCTGGTCGGGTCGATGCTGTCGTTAGGTATAGCGATGGAACGAACCGGCACGGCGGAATATCTGGCGGGGCTGGTGGTGCAGGTTGCCGGAGGTATGGGCGGGATTGCGCTGTTATCACTGTTCTTCGTGCTGGCGGTGCTGCTCACCCAGCCGATGTCGAATCAGGCCGCGGCCATTGTGCTGATTCCGGTGGCTATCCAGACGGCGGTTCAGTTGGGGCTTAATCCACGCTCGTTTGCTATGATGATCGCGGTGGCCGCCAGTTGTTCTTATCTCACGCCACTGGAACCGGCCTGTCTGATGGTCTATGGGCCGGGGCGTTACAAGTTCATGGACTTTGTGAAAGTCGGGTCACTGCTGACGATCATTGTTTATGTCATTGCGATTATCATGGTGCCGATGGTTTGGCCTTTAACCATCTAATCAGCCTGAAATCGTTTCAGGCTGGTTGATTTTAGCTTACGAAAAGGTTCGCAAGGTTAAAGTAAAGTAATATAGCGAATAGCATTTAGAGTCAGGGGTTTTCCAAACATGCGGATTGGTATTGATGTACGTTATCTTTCTCATGGATTAGTCGGTGGGGTGCATAATCACATTCTATTTCTGGTGCCTGCACTGATCGAAGCCGGGCCGCAGCATGAATTTTTCCTGTATGCGGATACCAAACGCCCATTTGAATTGAGCGACCTACCTGCCAATGTCACCGTGCGCTATCTGCCCTATAAAAACGGCCTGTCCAGCGTGCAGCATGATTTCATGATGCACCGTGTCATGGAGCAGGATAACCTCGATGTGGTGCACTTCCCGGCCAATTACGGCATCGGCCCCAAAAATGCCCGCACAGTCATCACGCTGCACGATCAGGTCAATATCATGCCGTATCGGTACAATATCCGGCATCATCGCAAAGACCTGCGCACCATCACGATGATGGCTTATCTGGGCTATTGCACGCGGCGTGGTCTGGAACAGGCCGATATGATTATCACGATTTCAGATTATTCCAAACAGCAGATCAGCAAGTTCAGTAACTTTGACCCGGACAAGATTATCCCGGTGACCAATGGGCCGCGTCCCGGCATGGCGCGGGTGACTGACCCAGCTGTTCTGGAAGATGTGCGCCAGCGCAATCAACTGACCAAACCGTTTATTTTGGGCGATGGCATCAAAAATCCAGCGGCGACAATCAGCGCCTGGAAACTGCTGCCTGCCGAAATCCGCGACAACTGGCAGATCGTCTTTTTCTCGCGTACCCCTACCCCGCCGGATGTGGTGTTTGAAGGCGTGGATGACGGTTACGTCCGGCTGCTGGTGCGTCCGTCAGACGCCGACGTGCTGGCGCTATACAGCATGGCCGAAGCGTTTGTCTTCCCATCATGGTATGAAGGTCTGGGGTTGCCGCTGCTGGAAGCGATGCTCTGTGGTGCGCCGGTGATAGCCTCGGATCGCGGTTCGATCCCGGAAGTGGCCGGGGACGCGGCGTTGATTGCGGACGTAGATGATATTGATCTGTTTGCAACCTACATCCAGCGGGTGTTGACCGATAAGGCCGAGGCAGAACGCTTACGTCAGTTGGGGTATGCTCACGCCGCGCAATTCACATGGGACAAAACTGCGCGGCGTGTCATCGAAATTTATGAGCAGACAGTTGAGATGCCGGTTAAGGTCTAACTCAGTCTGTTTCGTCTTTATCTGTAACGCGCTGATTATTGGGGTGGCGGACGGCGACGCATCCGGTCACGCAGGCTCTGTACGCGCTGGTCGAGCGTATAATCCGAAGAACTGACCGGTTGAATGGGGTCGCCCATGTCCAGAGAATTTACCGGATCGTTATTGTTGTAAGGCGCTGCGGACAGACTCTGGCCGCTGACATAGCGACTCAGCGAGGAGTTACGTGTCAGAATAAAGCTGAACAGCGCCCCAATCCCAAATGTCAGAACGAATATGGCAATCAGCAGACGGGTCTGATAAGTGGTCAGCAGCATCAGATACCAGGCCACCAGCACAAAGCTGACCAGACCGGCAATCGTCAGCGCACGAATCACCCGCGAATTGCTCTCGCCACCAATGCGAATCACCATCAGAATACCGAAACCTGCGGCCAGACCTAAAGCTGACGGGATCATCAGACTGAGAAAGCTGAGGCTTAACTGGGTTTCAGCCGCAAATTCATCTGCCCCGGTATCCACGATTAATGTCCCAAGAACGATAATCAGGAAAATACCTGTCAGCCAGCCCAGAATATAACCAGGATATTCGCGCAGAGAGGCCATCCACCAGGTAACCAGCAACAGGATAAATCCCATCACCATAAAGATCATGACATTGCTTAAAAATATTTGCTGAAAGATGTCACCCATGAGGCAAGTCCTTTACCTGTTTAAACCGCTAACATCATAATTTATTTTGTTAAAAATAACATTAACGGGATGCTGAAAAGGTCAATCTGCTAAAGGTTAAACAATGACTTCAGCAGAATGAGTCTATATTAATGGAATAGACGCGAAATAAAACCCCTACAAACAAAGTGGAAATTATTTGATCTGCAGATCAGCATCAGCGGTAATCCGCACCTTACGCTAACTATAACAATCCTGTAGAATAGTTTGGGAGTTCAAACCTCTGATACGATCAATCATCCTCGTCATAGAACCAATTCTGCTGCAGAGGAATTTAATTACATTTTATTGTCTTTTAAGTTTATGATAAAAGATGTCTATTAAATTGTTTCAGTCAGTGTTTTTATACAAAGACTTCATGCCTGATGATTACTGTATCACCGCTTGCCATTTTCTGTTTGGGTGTTCCCATACTCATCCTTTTGATCATGATTCTGGTGTGGAGCACAAGTAGGCTGACTTATTATCGGCGTACGGTTCTTTACCCGGAAAATACACTGACGATCATCACAGAAGTTGATCGAGCGTATCGAATACGCTACACCAATGTCGATTCGCCTGAGTTCGAGTTTTTTGCCTATCCCACCCGTACCATTTTCGAAATTACCCCTCCCAATTATCATCAGGTCGCCCGCGCAACATTCGAAAAAGTCCTGCAAACCAAAGTATCGGAAAGTTATGAGCATCGCACGGATACCGAGTCAGGACACTATATCTGGTATCGTACCGAAATCGACCCCATCATCAGCCGCAATCGCATCACCGGCTTTCGCCTGGTTACGCATAACATCGCTTCGGACAAACTCGCCGCTTTGCTTCTGGAAAGTTATAACCATGTGCTGGAAATGCTGGCTCATGGTGCCGATCTGAGCAAGGTTTTATACGATATCGCGGTAATGGTTGAAGCGGCACGACCCAACACCTTATGTACGATCATGCTGCTGGATAATGATAAAAAGCAACTGTGGAGCAGCGCCAGCCCTACTATATCAGCAGAATACATGGACGCCATTAACGGGGGCTTTATCGGCCCGGATGCGGGTTCCTGCGGGGCGGCGGTTTTTCGGCGTGAGCGTGTGATCGTAGGCGATATTATGACGCACCCCTATTGGGTTAACTATCAGGAATTTGCCGTAAAGGCTGGGTTGCGCGCCTGCTGGTCGGAGCCGATTTTCGACTCTGCCGGGAATATTCTGGGGGCGCTGGGGATGTATTATCGCGAGATCCATACGCCGGACAAAGATGATCTGACGCTGATCCAGAGCGTGGCGCACCTTGCGGGGATTGCGATTGAGAACAGCTTCAGTCGACAGAAGCTCCAGGAGTCATTTAACAAGATCAAGCGTGCCAAGCAGGAATGGGAATCCACCGTGGACTCGCTTGATCATTTAATTGCCTTATTAGACCGCCAGCAGAATATCCTCAGAGTTAACCGCGCGATCAGCAATTGGGGCAGTAATGTGCGGGAGGTCAGAGGCAAAGCCATTCAAACATTATTCCACTCTGCCGACTTCCAACCGCAGCTAGAGCATGCCTGGGAACATCTGGAAAGCGGCAAAACCACGGCATTTGAGTTCACCGAGATGCGAAATGGCACTCATCTGCTGGCGCAATTGCATCCCATCTCGACCATAGCGTATAAGGAAAAAGGTCACGCCGAAAGCTATGCGGTCATGGTGATCACGGATATCAGCCAGCAAAAACGTCTGGAGCAGGCGCAGTTGGAGAGCCAGGAAGTGCGCATTAAACTGGAAATGGATCAGAAGGTGATCGGGATTCGGCAGGATTTTGTATCCGCTGTTTCGCACGAATTCCGTACCCCACTGGCGGTGATTAAATCATCTAAAGATATTCTGCAACGCTATCAGAATCGGCTGACGCCGGAGCGCCAGCAAATTCATTTTGATCGCATCGACGAGCAGGTGAGTTTGATGGTAGAGATGGTTGACCAGGTGTTGTTTATCAGCCAGACAGCCGATAATCGTATCTCTGTCCGCCTCGAACGTATTAATCTCAGTGACTTCTGTAACAGCCTGCTCACAGATTTAGATCTGATGTCGGATCAGTCGCATAATCTTATGTTGTATCCCCACAACACAGAAATTGTGCTTTTAACCGATATACGCCTGCTACGGCAGATTATCAGCAATCTGGTGACCAATGCCATCAAGTATTCACCGCCTGCTTCCACCATCAGCGTGAAATTGGGCTGTGAGGGGGATTTTGCTGTGGTTATGGTTATTGATCAGGGTATAGGTATTCCTCCAGAAGAACAAGCCAGTCTCTTCGAGCCGTTTTATCGAGCCAGTAATGCCAATGACATTAAGGGTACTGGTCTGGGAATGACCGTCGTTAAAAATGCGGTGGATGTCTTACATGGACAGATTTCATTTACCAGTCAGCCCGGTGAAGGTTCCACTTTTATCGTCCACTTGCCCATGACCCAAAAGAAAGAATAAAGGCAAACCAGCCCACCTCCCCTGCTCAGTCGTTTTGGCTGAGATTACGGGCACGCTCGTGCATTTGACCACTCCCAAACGCATTGCAACCACTCCCGAAATTATGATAGAATATTTGATCTAATTTTAGGGGAAATGATTATGAGCCAGAATGCTCCGCAGCGTTTATATCTGATGCAGGTTGGGTCCGTGCCCGAATATCAGATTCCGGTTGTGTGCTATCTGGTGCAAACGGGTGACGGCAAGAATATTCTGATTGACACTGGTCTGCCTGAGATCATCCCTGAAGATTCACAGGAGTTCGAGAATGGGCAGGATGTGATCGAGCAGTTGGCGGGCATTGGCTTAAAACCGGACGATATTGATACAGTTATTTCGACGCATTATGATGGCGACCATGCCGGAAGGCACGCGGCCTTCACGAAGGCGCAATATGTTGTTCAACGTGTGCATCATTTGGATGCGGCGACCAACCCGCGTTATGCTGATATTCGACCCCAATGGGATCAGCCAATCGAGCGCATTCGGCTGGTGGACGGAGACACGGAACTGCTGCCGGGGCTGGAGCTGATTGAAACGAGTGGGCATGTGCCGGGACATCAATCGGTGCTGCTGCGGCTGCCCAAAACGGGGACAATTTTATTGACGATTGACGCTGTACCCTTCGGCGCGGGCTTTACCCGTGACGACCAGGACGACGGTAGCAACCCGGATGCCAAATCGATCCGCGCCAGTACGATTAAACTGCTTGATCTGGTCGAAGGGGAGCATATCGGGCTGGTGATTTTCGGACATGACACGGAGCAGTGGGAGACGCTCAAAAAAGCGCCAGAGTTTTACGAATAAGGCAGCCTTTAAAAGGATTTACAGGTAGTAGCGATCCAGCCCAATTGACGCAGGCTGGTCAAGTCAGGAAATTCAAACGCCGATACACAAACAAAAAGGGTAAGCCAGACCGGCCTACCCCTTTAATGTTTAAGTGAAAAGCTGGAACGCGGATTTTTACCCGTAACGGATCACGCGCCAGGTACCAAAGCTGGAACCTTGAGCCAAAGTCACACCGTACAGTGTATTCCCCGGCCCCTGAATCTCGATTTCGCCACCTGATGAACGACGGGCAGCGGTATCATAGCCGACATGCTCCGACATCGCCCAGCCAAGCTGACTGCCACCGGCTCCCAGCAGGTTCCAGATGGCGCCGAAACCGCGAATGGGTGTAAATAAACCCGACGGTGCAGCGACGTTGGGGTTAGGCATGCCTTCGCTCCAGATGTCGTTATAGACCTGAACACGGCTGTCAGAATTGGTCATGACCCAGATCTGGCGGGTATCAGACCACCACATCATCACGCCACCCTTAAACGGCTGCCATGAAGCAAACACCTGCCCGACTGCGCTGGTCACAGCCGGTGACGACTGCTGAGCTACCGGAGGCTGCTGCTGCGTTTGGACAATCGGTTGCTGGACAGTAACGGCCTGAGCAGGAGCGGAAGATACTACAGGTGCCGCACTACTGCTCACCACAGGTGCAGGTGAATTAGTCACCACAGGTTGGGCGGAAACCGCACTTAGCGAAAGTAAGAATACAGCCCCAAGTACGAGAATAAGTCGTTTCATTAAATTTACTCCTTCTGTGCAATATAAACATTCTAACACAGTGTGAGAAAGACGCTTTATGGTACAAAGGGGTTACCATGAAGATTCGGTTTGAATCTGGTTCCATTTCACCCCACCACTGCCGCATACAGCTACAAATTAAGATTCAGCAGGTCATCCACGTTAATCAATTGTCCCGTTGCAATGGATTTGTTAGCGCTGATTCCCAGCAGAATTGAAGCCGCGCCATCAATGTGACTGGCTGCCCGTTTGAAAGGGTCTTCGGGTGGGTTGGGCGCAAAAATCTGCTCCAGCATCACCGGGTCAGCACCACCGTGACCGCCTTGCGCATTCGGAATCTCGACTTCATGCGGTGCGCCAAACATCGGATAGGCACGAATCTGCGTGTATTTAAACGGGCCTTTGCTGGAAGACAGAATCATGTCTTCTTCATCTTTCTCCTGCTCAACTGCCTCGATCACATCCAGTTCAATGCGGCCTTTCGTGCCGGTGATAGACACCTTCATGCCTTCCCACGGGGAATAGGCCACCAGATTATAAGACAGCAGCGCGCCATTGTGATAACGCGCGGTCACGCACATCGTATCCTCAATGGTGATCGGTTCGCCAAACACATTACGGTCACGGATGTAGCTGCTGTCCGCCTCAGCATTCAGATATAAGCCACGCAGCGCATCATTCTTGTCCAGAAAAAGCGCAAACGGGTCGTTCTGGGCTTCGGGCTGATGGGTGTAACGCGCATAGTTGTAATGTTCTCCGCGCTCGGCGGCATTGTCTTTGCCATAAAATTGCAGATCGCCCAGCGCAAATACCTGACGCGGATACGAGTCGATCCACCAGTTGATCAGGTCAAAATGATGCGTGGCTTTATGCACCAGCAGTCCGCCAGAATTGTGTTTTTCACGGTGCCAGCGGCGGAAATAATCCGCGCCATGATGCGTGTCCAGCATCCACGAGAAATCGACATTGAGCGGACGGCCAATCACGCCATCCATGACCAACTGGCGAAAGCGCGTAAAAGCCGGCGCGTAGCGATAGTTAAAGGTCACCCGTAGTTGTTTACCGGTGCGAGCGATGGTTTCAAAAATGAGGCGGGCTTTTCCTTCGTCGGTGGTCATCGGCTTTTCGCTGATGACATCACAACCCAGTTCCATCGCACGGGTAATGTAAATGTGGTGTGTGGCATCCATCGTCGTGACGATAACGGTATCCGGCTTTGTTTCGGCGATCATCCGGTCAAAATCACTGGCGAGATAAGTGGGCAAAGGCGCCATATCAAGCGTATCCGCCAGCATGGTGTTGTACCAATCCATGCGGGTCTGGCTGAGATCACATAATCCGACCAATTCACAATTGTCAGGATAGGTGGTGGTAATGGCCCGAACAAACATCCCGGCACGGCTGCCGGTACCGACCAGGGCATAACGTCTGCGCTCTGACACGTGTCGTTTCCTTCCTTTGGAAAATCACTCTCAAGAATAGCTGATTGTATCCAAACTGGGGGACACAACATAAGTCCACACTATGTTGTTTACCGGGGTATTGACGTGAACACCCCGGTATATTTTCCTCGTTAGTCCGAGAAAACGTTAAAGAACGTATCGAAGAAGCGCCCCGGTTGGACATCTAAGGCCGCGTCATGCTGACCCTCACCGGGAGCCCAATGGGTTCTGCCCAGATCAGACTCTAAGCCCAGATTGACCGAGATTTCCCCCTGCTCAAAACGACAGACTTTGTCATCAAAAATGGTGACTGCTGCCAGCGGATCGTGGAAGGTAATGACCGGCTGCTTCTCGAACCAGACTTCAGCAAAATCCAGTACCGGACGCAGCAGCGGCGTGTTAAAGCGCGCACGGACATCATCCGCCGCCATTTTGACCTGTGTCGTCACATCCAGCCCAATCGCCTTAATGCGCAGGTTGGGCGTGCGGTAGACCATCGCGCTGGCGTGCGGGTCATTAATCACATTCCACTCCGCAAATGAGCGCGTAAAACAACCACTCATCAGCACCAGCGAATCCAGCAGCGCGGGGATTTCGGGATCAACCGCGAACAGCAGCGCGATATTGGTTAACGGGCCGATCGCCAGCAAAGTGATTTCGCCGGGGTTGGCGCGAATGGTCTGGCGCAGAAATTCAATCGCCTCCCCTGTCGGGTAACCGTCCGCGCGGTGCGACCAGCGTGCCAGCGCGCTGGACTGAGGGGCTTTGGGCTGACGCGCCTCGACCAGCAGCGGTAGTTCTGCGCCGGGGTAAATCGGGATATCATCGCGATCCACAATGCGGCATAACACACTCGACATCTGCGCGCGTTGAAGTCCTTCGCCAGTCACCGTGGTAATGCCTAAAAGATCGGCTTCGGGTTCGGCCAGCAGATAAGCGAGGCAGACCGCATCATCAATATCGGAGCCGATATCCGTGTCTAAAAGAATTTTTTTGGGCATGTATAAAATCTATCCTTTGCGTCGATTGAAGTCAGGCAAAGATTGTAGCGTATTCAGGCGGTGAAATGGCAATTCCATTGACCCCACCCTGACCAGACCCAAAGTCAGGGTAGGAATTAAATTTGCGTGAAAACAGGGTTTGGCTATTTGTTGCCGTAAATGATCGGGCAGTATTCGTAATTATCGAGGTACAGTGTCAGACCTTCGCGCTTTTCCGGCTCACGCGGGGCGGAGCGATTGGTGCGCATGTGGACAGCGAAGCTGCGGCGTGGGCTATCGGAATGATTGGGGCCGCTGCCATGAAACACGAGCTTGTCATGGAAGCTGACGCCACCGACAGGCAGCGCGCCAGAGACTTCTTCCCAGGTTTGCCCTTCCGGCGCGGCGATCTTCTGCTCGGTAAAGTTGCCGAAAAAGTCGCCATTCATAAGTCCCCATTTCTGCGAACCGCTGACAAAGCGCATCGGGCCAGCTTCTTCGGTCACATCACTGAGCGCGATCCAGGCAGTAAACAATTCGCTGCCATCGCCCCACGAATTCTGCCAGTACTGCCAGTCCTGATGCCAGCCCACAGTCGGCGCGGCATTCTGGCTGACCATCGGCGGCTTATAGAGCAACTGCACCCACCAGATTTGCACCCACTCCGCGCCAGTAATCTCCGCGGCCATCTGGCCTAAAGCCGGGTATTTGAGCAAATTGCGAATGTCATAGCTGGCGATCTGCGGCATTTCGATTTTGCACAGTTTGTTGGGATCGTCACCGGGATTCCACGGCGACTCAAACGGGGGCATGCCGGTATCATATTGCCCCTCGCGGATGGCATCCATACCAGCAACTGCCCCGGCGATCAGTTCATCGGGGAAAAGCTGCTGGCGATGCAGGTAAAAACCGTCATTCTGAAAAGCGTTGCGGGTGGTCGCTTCCCTTTGCATAAGTTTTCCTTTTAAGTCTAAATCAACAACAAAAGCGTACCTCTCTATTGTAACGTGGAATATTGCTGACAAGTGATGACAGTCATAGTTATCATCTACTCTAAGAATAATTGCTCAGCCATTTCTCTGGTTGTCTCTTCAGAATACCTTGTCAGAATAGTGAACTTGAACTGACCGTCCACATTCGAAATCACGCCAATACAAGAAGATTGAAATGGGAAATCGGTATCAGCATAACTCACACAATTATGTGTAGATTGAGGCTGCAAGGTATCGCTAAGATACTTATGAACTCTAATCTGAATTTCCCAGGTCATTTGATCTTCGGAACTTGCGTAAAAAATAGAGATGCCGCAAGACTTGCGTTCATTTTCATAAATAATATCAGGAAAGGCAAAAGGCGAATCATTCACAGCTTGTGGTAAGTTGGAAAGCGTAACTAGGGGAAGATTCATAGCAGCAGCTAACCCCTTTGGTGTTATGTTTTCACTATAAGCCTGAAAACAATCTTGATCATTGGTTATCTGTTGGAGGTTTGGAGCAATAGTCGAACAACCACACGTAAAAATCGATAAGACTGTTACTAAGATTTTCACTTTATTTGGCTCTCAATCAACAACAAAAACGTACATTCCCATTGTAACGTGAAATATTGTTTGAAAGTTATGATGAGACAATCAACAAAGAAGGTGAGGTTGCCACCCACAGCAATCTCGTCTTTTTATTATACCAACGCTCTATCCATGTGTTGAGTAAGTTGTTTAATGAGGGAAGCCGCCTGATTTGCGCCGTCCTCATCACAGATTTTTTGCCCTAACTCCGCCGCACGTTGACGCATACCAGTATTGCGCACCGACTCTGTAATCGCTTGCGCCAGTTTTTCAGCAGTCAGGCGCTTTTTAGGGATCGCAACCGGGCCAACACCGAGTTCAGCAACGCGTTTTCCCCAGAAGGGCTGATCGCCAAAGAAGGGTACGATAATCGAGGGGATACCCGCACCCAATCCAGCGGCAGTCGTCCCCGCGCCACCATGATGCACAACCGCTGCCATCTGCGGAAACAACCAGCTATGCGGTACGGATTTGAGCATATGGACGGTGTCGGGCAAATCCGCCGCGCTCAACCCACCCCAGCCCGATGCCAGCACACCACGCTGGCCGGAAAGCGCCAACGCCTTCAGCGCGATCTTAGTCGTCTCCTCAGGGTTGCGATTGCCCATACTGCCGAAACCGATATAAACAGGCGGCGGCCCCTCACGTAGAAATTCGACCAGATCAGCCGGTGCTGTCCAGTCCGCAGGCGGGTCCAGAAACCAGTAACCCGTGACGTGATTGAGCGCATCCCAATCGTCCGGCTGCGGTAAAACATGCTTGCTGTAACCA
>JBBSQD010000025.1:0-37932 GCA_038258185.1 Aggregatilineales bacterium
GTAGATTTACAGGAACTGGCAGTAGGGTTACGCGGTGGGGCAGCCCTGGCGGCTGGTTTGATGAGTGCAGACCGCCTGAAAGCCATTGCTGTGGCTAATTGGGAGACGCACAAAGGCAAAACGATTGCATCGACTGCCAACGCTCAACGTGTGTTTAAGGCCGCCGGTTACGAGATTTTTGACATGCCGCACCGCGCCAGCCTGGCGGATGCGCTGATTCTACATTATTTCTCGTTTGACCCCGACCCGGTGGATGAATTGATTCTGGCAACCGCCAGCACCGATATGATCCCGCTGATCCGGCGCGTGAAAATCACACGTAGCGCGCGCATCCGCGTATGGGGATCGGACAATGTGGTCGAGGGGACGGAATTTGCCGATTCGGTGATCTTCCAGCCGCTTGAATCACTGCTGGGTATCCAGACCAAGAATGTCGCGGTGTATATCGACTTCGAGAATATCGCGATCAGTCTGACGGAACAGGGTTTCACGGTTAACCTCGATCACCTGATTGAGCGGTTTGTCATGCAGGCTAAAGCGCATGGGCAGGTCGTCAAGATGGCGGCCTATGCCCCATGGGGACAGCGCGGCAGCTTACCGCCACTGGTGGACTCCACCGGGCGTGAGATGGCCGACGAAGCACCCAGCCGGCTGGCTTTAGCCAATATCGACCCCGTGTTTAACTTACCCGGCAAAAACAGCGCGGATATGCGTATCGCCAAAGACGTGATTACCGACTCCGGTCATGACGACTCGGCGGATGTGTATATTATGGCGAGTGGTGACCGTGACTTTAATCAGGTGCTCAACTCGCTGCGGGCGCGCGGTAAAATCGTGATTGTATGGGGTGTTCGCGGCAGTACCAGCCGTCAGCTGGAGAACAACCCCGGCATTACCATTGAGTACATCGAAGATTTCACCAACCTGCAAACACACCAGTCGCTGAGCCGCACCACCTTCTCGGATGAAGGAGATGACCTGGTGGGGTTCACGCCATCACAGTGGTCGAGCGTAATTGTTCAGTTTGACCGTCTGGCGTATGAACTGGAAGTTTCCGTAATCTCATCATCACGCCTGATTGAGCAATTGCGCTCAGTCAATGCGGTCGTGTCTGATGTGCGCGGTGAAGACCTGCTGCATCAGGCGATTTCACTGGGTATCCTCACATTGGTGGATGCCAAAGGCAATCTCCTGCTCAATGGTGATCATCCCATTGTCGATAAAACACGCCTTATCCGTGATCGGATTGTCATGCGCGTCCAGACCACACTGGATGTGCGCGGTTGGGAGTATGTCAATTATGGCTTCCTGCTCAAGGGGCTGGCGATGGATCGTGATCTGGATCGTCCGGGTTGCAATTACAGCGATCAGTGGCGCTCCGACTGGATTGATTGCCTCGTCCGTGAACGGGTGTTGCAGCGTGAATTGATCCCGCACCGGCATAATCAGGATGATCTGGTGCCGGTCATTAAGATGAACCCGACCTATCAGTTGGTGCAGACCGAGCGCGAAGATGTCGAGGCGGTTGAACAGCAGAGTTGGGCGGGTATCAGCCTGAACGAACTAGGCCAGTTAGAGCCGGACACGCTGGATATGGTGCGGCGCGTCGTCGTGAGTGTGGAGCAGTTTACCAGCTTCCGCAATTATGACTGGTGCCCACTGGGCAGCCTACATAAGCGTTTGATGGACTTTGACAGCGGCACCACCTTCCAGCGTTCCGTGGAATATCTGGTGGAAAACGGCGCGGCTGAGGTCAATGAATACCCCAACCCACAAAGCGACTTCTTCACCAAGGGCATTTTGCTGGTGGTGAGCAATGCGTTATCGCGCACCATTCTGACCGAACGCGATGCCTTTATCCGCCTGATGCTGTCGTTGTATGAGCGCAATGTGCCCATCTCCGAGCAGCAGGTGCGGCAGATCGACACTGCGAAGGAATGGGATTTATCGCTGTGGTTCTCCATTATGGAAGCGGAGAATGTACTGAACACTATCCCCGGTCGCCCGGGACAGTACAGCCTTTTCCGTACCCACCACACGGTAAACCTGGTTGCGGAAGCCCTGCGCGCAGAGCAACAGCGCACCATGCGCTAGGCGCGTAAGGGCTTTTGAGCATTGGCACGCTCATGCCCTTCTGTTATAATCCTCCACATTCACCTATCCATAAGATGACCGATCAGCCAGTTTGTCCGGCTGGTCCGGTGTCAATCATAACAAGGCAGAAATATGGACAAGTCCGACAAAGTAACTATTATGCAAGATTTTGGCCGGCATGAAAAAGATACCGGCTCACCGGAAGTACAGATTGCGCTGCTGACTTCGCGCATCCAACAGCTCACAGAGCATCTTCGTACCCACAAACATGACCAGCATTCACGGCGCGGCCTGCTGAAACTGGTTGGTCAGCGCAGACGACACCTGAAATACTTAAGCCAGACAAACCCCGACAGCTATCGTGAGATGCTGGCACGGCTTGGTCTGCGTCGTTAAAAGAGATCCAAACTATTTCATGTGTTTCCAGGTGGCCTAAAAGCCATCTTCATTTATGTTACGCGCCCGGTTGAGCAGGAATTGGAGTGTGATGCTAAAGTGTTTGGCATTACCCTCCAGTCCCTGGCTTCCGGGCGTGTTAGTTGTAGGGAGTAAAGAAAGTAATGGCAATTAACGAATCGGAAAGAGTGCACCGCTATACTGCGACTTTAGGTAGTGATGAAATCATTATCGAAGCCGGCAGGTTTGCCGAGCAGGCTGGTGGGGCAGTAACCGTCCGCTGCGGCGATACAATGATTTTCGCCACAGCCACCATGAGCAAGAACCCTCGTGAAGGCATCGACTTTTTTCCTTTAAGTGTTGATTATGAAGAAAAATTGTATGCTGCTGGCCGTATTCCCGGCAGTTTCCTGCGGCGTGAAGGGCGTCCATCGGAAAGCGCGATTTTAATCTCGCGCGTGATTGACCGCACCCTGCGTCCGCTGTTCCCCAAAAATATGCGTAACGATGTGCAGGTGATCCTGACCGCATTCAGCCATGATGGTGTACATCAGATCGACATGCTGGGCATTATTGCTGCCAGCACGGCCATCATGATCTCCGACATTCCGTGGAATGGCCCGGTGGCTGGCATGCGCGTTGGCCTCATCGATGGCGAACTGGTGCTGAACCCCAGCATCCCGCAAATGGAAAACAGCGAACTTGACCTGCGTGTTTCCGGCACCAATGATGCCATTAACATGGTCGAGTGTGGCGCGATGGAAGTTGATGAAGAGACTATGCTCAAGGCCTTACGGCTGGCGCATGACTCCATCCAACCCGCGATTGAGCTGCAAAAGCAGATTCAGTCGGAAATTGGCAAAGAGAAATCCGAGTATTCATCGAATGCCATCAGCGAAGAACTGTCCGCAGAAGTCATGGAGAAAACCCAGGCAGATGTGCGTCAGGTGATGATGGATACGACTGATCGTAGTGGTCGTAACGAAGCGCTGGAAGTCATTCGCCAGCGTATTGTGGAAGAATATCAGGCCCGTAACGAAGCCACCGATGACCCGGCACAGCAGTACAAACTCGGTGATGTGCGCGAAGCCTTCAGTAAAGTGATTAAAGTCGAAGTGCGCCGCCGCATTCTCGAAGATGGTGTGCGTCCGGATGGCCGTGACTACACCACCATTCGCCCGCTGTCCGCAGAAGCTGGCGTGATCCCGCGTGTGCATGGCTCCGGCCTGTTCCAGCGCGGTCAGACCCAGGTTTTGACCATTGCCACGCTGGGAACCCCGCGTGACTCGCAGAATCTGGACGGGCTGAATACCGAAGACAGCAAACGCTACATGCATCACTACAATTTCCCGCCTTACAGCGTGGGCGAAGTGCGTCCGCTGCGTGGTACCGGACGGCGTGAGATCGGTCATGGTGCGCTGGTCGAAACCGCCCTGCGCAATATGATCCCGCCGGAGGATGTTTTCCCGTATACCGTGCGTGTCGTGAGTGAAATTTTAAGCTCTAACGGCAGTACCTCAATGGGTAGCGTTTGTGGCAGCACCCTGGCGTTGATGGACGCTGGTGTGCCGATCAAGCAGCCGGTGGGTGGTATCGCCATGGGGCTGATTAAAGAAGGCGATAAAGTCGCCGTCCTGACTGATATTCAGGGTATGGAAGATCATCTCGGTGATATGGACTTCAAAGTCGCTGGGACAACCAAGGGCATCACTGCCTTGCAGATGGACATCAAAATCAGCGGTGTGACCGATGAGGTGATGACCCGTGCGCTGGAACAGGCACGCATGGCTCGCTTGCAGATTCTCGACGTGATGCTGGCCGCAATCTCTGAACCGCGTACTGAACTGAGCGATTATGCTCCCCGGATTACGATCATCAAGATTGACCCGGAGAAAATTGGCGCGGTCATCGGCCAGGGTGGCAAGACCATCCGCAGCATTCAGGAACGTACCGGCGTCAAGATTGATATTGAAGAAGACGGTACTGTGTTTATCGCGGCGGCAGATGGCCCGTCGGCAGCGCTGGCGACCGAATATGTTCGTGGCCTGACTGAAGACCCGGAAATTGGCCGCATCTACACCGGCAAGGTGACCCGTATAGAAGCCTATGGCGCGTTTGTGGAAATCCTGCCCGGTAAAGAAGGCATGGTCCACATTTCGCAGTTGGCGGATTATCGTGTCGCATCTGTGGAGGATGAAGTCGCCCTCGGCGATGAAATCATGGTGATGGTGACTGATGTGGATCGTGATGGCAAGGTACGCCTCAGCCGTCAGGCCGTGCTGGAAGGCTGGACACCAGAAGAAGCGCGGGAACGTGACCGCCCGAAGAGCAGCGGCGGCAACCGTGGCGGTGGTGATCGGCGTGGCGGCGGCGGTGGTGACCGTCGCGGCGGCGGTGGTGGTGATCGGCGTGGCGGCGGAGATCGTCGCAACTCATAAATAAGGAGAATGACCATGTCGGATGACAATGATATCCCGACTGAAACAATCGCCGAGACTGCAAATTATGCGGCCTGGGTGAGCGAAGAGCCGGATGGCGAAACCGCTTATCATCTGGAACTGGGTTCAACGACCCTGCACTTTTTCCAGGAAGAGTGGGACGAACTGCTGCAATTGATGCAGGATGTCCACAAAGCGACGAATGGCTAACGAGTCACAACCGTTTATCCTGGCGATGGCAAAACATCTGCCGCCCAGCAGTTCAGCTTTACGCCTGCTCGACCTTGAGGGTCGGGCAGGTGCTTTACTGACGAGCTTACGCGGCGATCTTGTGGTCAATGCGGCGAGTCTGCAAGCTTTGCAGGCAACCCCGCCCGCTGAAAACAGCCAGGATGCAATTGTGATTTTTAACTGCCCGCTGGATGAAAATGCGCTGCGTGTGTTATTACATGCGCTACGCCCCGGCGGGCGTTTGATTCGGGTGGATTCCACCGAAGCGCCGGACGAAGACGCCGTGTTGCGCCTGGAAGATGCGGGATATACGCGCATTCTGGTGGAGCCAGCGGTTGATGGTCGTGGCATCCTGATGCGCGGCGAAAAACCGCATACCGAGCAGCGCACGGTAGATCGTATCCAGCAGGTGGCGCAGCAGGACCGCAGCACCTCTCTGGCGGATTATCGCGGGCGTTATGTGCATCTGCTGGTGCGTCAAACGCCGAATAAGCCGGTGTGGGCGCTGCGACCCGATGAGATTATTCAATGGGAGGCTGTGGCGCTGACTGGCGAAAATCCGACCCTGCTGGCCTTCAGCAGTTTGCCGAAAGCAGTTGCGTTTATGCAACCGGCGGTGATGGCTGGCTTTATCCGCGACGTGAATAAAGTCGTCAAGTTCAGCAAGGAAACCGCGCAGACCTGGACAACTCCGCTGCGCTTTAATCCCACGTTGGCTGAAGTCGAACATGCAACGGTAACGCTGCTGCCGGTTGACCCGACCACTGCCGAAGCCCCTGACGAATAACCTGCGACTGTTTGTGCCATGTCCCTGACTTTATCTGACCTCGACTTTTTGATTTCCCCGGCTGGCGAAACATTGCTTCAATTATTAGCCCAGCAGGACTTATCCGACAAAAACACCTTAACGCTCATCAGCCGTTTGCGGCGTGATTATCCAGCCGAGCAGGCACGGGCTGGCTTGTTGATGGCCGGTTTGCGTCAGAAAGCCGTCGCCAAATTCGGCCCCTCGGCGCACAAGATGCTGTTTACAGCCGATGCGCTTGAGCAGGCCAGTGATCCGCTGGTGCGGCGTTATCGCAGCCCTGTGGCGCAAAATAAACGCGTGTTTGATGCCTGTTGCAGCATCGGTGCGGATTCGCTGGCGTTCGCGGCTGAAGGCGCGGACGTGACCGGCATGGATCTGGACGAAGTGCGGGTGACGATTGCCCGTTATAACGCCGCTGTTCTCAACCTGACGGCGCAGTTTGAAGTGGGCGATGTGCAAACCGCTCAACCGGACGCGGATATTATTTTCTTCGACCCGGCGCGACGGGATGAACGCGGCAAGCGCATTTTTCATGTCGAGCAGTATCTGCCGCCGCTGTCGCTGGTGGATCAATGGCAGACGGTGCAGCGGGTGGTCAAATTATCGCCGGGTGTTGATCTGGGACAGTTGGAAAGTTATGGCGGCGCGGTGGAGTTTATTTCTGTCGCTGGTGACTTAAAAGAGGCGGTTTTGTGGCTGGGCTGGCAGAAACCGGCGCGCACGGCAACCCTGCTGCTGGCTGATGCCGCTTATCATTTTCATGCGGGTGAGCCGGTGGGCGCGGATTTGTCCGAGCCGCGGGCTTGGCTGCTGGAGCCTGATCCGTCACTGTTGCGGGCAGGCTTAGTGGCTGATCTTGCGGTTGATCTGGGCGCGTATCAACTGGACGAAACCATCGCCTATCTCACTGCAGACGAACAGCCGCAAACTCCCTGGGCGCGGGCATGGCGTGTACAGGATTGGATGCCGCTGCATATGAAACGGTTACGGGCGTATCTGCGTGAGCATAATGTGGGGAGGGTGACTGTTAAAAAGCGCGGTGTTGATCTGACCCCGGAAGAAGTCATGGCGGCCTTAAAACTGAAGGGCAATGAAACGCGCACACTCATACTGACCCGCTGTCAGGGGCGGCATATCGTGCTGATTTGTGAGGATATTGCGTCTTAGGCGCTGCATCCACAACTAGGGCAGGTGCGGTAAGATGTATCCAGCCCATACTTGGATTTGCGACAATCACGCTGAAACGCTTTTTCCTGTCTGTAGAGCGTTACCACATAGCGACCGCATTTGCACAAGACCAGTGTCGTGCCGATCAACTGTCGCGATCGGTCATTTCCCGGCGTTTTATCCGGGATGTCTTTGGTGCGCAATTGGCAGAAAATGACGCCTGTCCGGTGAACACGCTCTCCATTTTTGATGATGTAGTCGATGTCGCGTTTGGAGAGGTTTCGCTGGGCTGAACGGCGCTGCGCGTGGTTGCTCAGTAAAAAAACCTCCATCATACCAACCTCATGTCGTTAAAATTAACATGTGTGTCATGGTGTATCTAGAATATATCATTCCATTATAGATCGATATATCTATTTTGTTCGTAAAAAATTTACGAATTTTTGTGTTTTATAACTAAACCTGTCTATAAATCACCTCATGGTACAATCTGTCTAACGAATGAAGTTAAGGAAACCATCATGCTTCGTCACTATCAACCCGAACCTTTTACGGATTTTTCCGTCGCTGAAAATCACGCGGCGTTTGCCAGTGCTTTAGATCAGGTCAAAGCGGAATTAGGCCGCACTTATCCCCTCGTGATTGGCGGCCAGCGCCTGATGCTGGATGACGTGATGCCCTCGGTAAACCCGTCCCGTCCCGATGAAATCATCGGCTATTTCGCAAAAGCCAATGCCGGTCATGTTGACCAGGCGATCGCGGCGGCACACGACGCCTTCCAGCAGTGGCAGTATGTCTCGGCTGAGGAACGCTCGCGTTATCTGCTGCGGGCTGCGGCAGAACTGCGCCGGCGCAAGCACGAATTCAGCGCCTGTATGGTGCTGGAAGTAGGCAAAAGCTGGCTGGAAGCCGATGCGGATACGGCTGAGGCGATTGATTTTCTCGAATATTATGCGCGACAGATTGTACGGATTGCCGACTCCAGCGATCAATTAGCGGAGTATCCACCGGAGCAATTGAGCCTGAATTACATTCCGCTGGGCGTGGGCGCGGTGATTCCGCCATGGAATTTTCCGTGTGCCATCCCTGCAGGCATGACATCCGCCGCGATTGTGGCTGGCAATGCCATCGTCTTTAAGCCTGCCGAGCAGAGCCTGCTGTGTGGCTGGAAAGTCGCCTCTCTATTATGGGATGCGGGTCTGCCTGCTGGCGTGCTCAATTTCCTGACTGGCGATGGCGAAATCGTCGGCGCGCGCATGGTGGAGCATCCCCAGACACGTTTTGTCAGCTTTACTGGCTCACGGGCGGTGGGCGTGGAGATTTTCAACAAAGCCTCGATTGTGCATCCGGGGCAGAAATGGCTTAAGCGTACCGTGCTCGAAATGGGCGGTAAAGACGCGACCATTGTCGATGAAACCGCTCAACTGGAAGCCGCGGCACAGGGCATCGTGGCGGCGGCGTTTGGCTTTCAGGGGCAGAAATGCTCGGCAGGCTCCCGCGCCATTATCGTCGATGAGGTCTATGATCAGGTGGCAGGCCGCGTGGTCGATCTGAGCCGCAAGCTGCTGGTGGGTACGCCGGATGAAGACAATCAGATTGACCTGGGGCCGGTCATTGACGAAGATGCCCTGGCTAAAATTATGGATTATATTGAAGTAGGCACGCAGGAAGGTAAGCTGCTGCTGGGTGGTCAACGGGTCGAGTCACCGGGGAATGGCTATTTTATCGCGCCGACGATTTTCGGCGATGTTCCCGGAGATGCGCGAATCGCCCAGGAAGAAATTTTTGGCCCGGTGCTGGCGCTGATCCGTGCGCGTGATTTTGAAGATGCGCTGGCAATCGCCAACAGTACCGACTATGGTCTGACGGGTGCGGTCTACAGCATGGACGGCGCACGGCTGGAAAAAGCCCGACGCGAATATCACGTCGGTAATCTGTACCTGAACCGAAAATGCACAGGGGCACTGGTAGGCATTCATCCGTTTGGCGGCTTTAATATGAGTGGCACGGACAGCAAAGCGGGTGGGCCGGATTACCTGCTGCTGTTTACACAGGCCAAGAGTATTGCTGAACGTTTATAACGTCACTGAGACAAATATTTGCCTCATATGGAGTATCGATCATATAATTGCATAACTTTAGCTTGAGTATAGCAGGAGTGTGGTTTTGAAGGGGCCCGTAAAACATGAAGTTTTGAGCTGGTCAGAGGTAGATCGTTTAATTGATTTACTGCTGCCCCGGCTGCGTGCGCTTGGCTCATTTGATGCCATTCTATTGATTACCCGTGGTGGCATCATACCCGGCGGGATGCTGGCCGAAGCGCTGGATATCCGCCATTTGCTGACAGCGGCGGTGGACTTCCCGGCGACTGAAAGTGCTGGCCTGATGGCCTGGCCCACTTTCCTTCAGTTCCCGGACAGTGCTTTGCTGCGAGGACGGCGGACGCTGATTATGGATGATGTGTGGGGCAGCGGGCGCACAAGTACCGCTGTACGGGGGCGCGTGGAAAAAGCCGGTGCGACTCCGTTTAATTGTGTGATCCATTTCAATCCGTACCGCTCGTTGTTTGCGGATGCGAAGCCGGATGTTTATGGTGCGGTCACCGATGCCTATATCGTTTATCCCTGGGAAGTGGACAGGGGGATGCGGAATATGCCATTAGGTGAGCCTGAGATTAATTAAGCGGCGATTCGTATACAGATTTAACCATTTTCTGCTATAATAATTTACCAACGTAGATCCATCACAGTTGATCTGGCTGTTATGGTTGTAATATTCTTACCAACTAAACGATACTCTATCTTGTGACCTTATATCTCGCAAAGATATACTGCGCATGTTCGTTTATTCAGGTAATCTACCGTAACATGTCGCATAAATACTTGATACTGGGTCTACTTATGGAGCGTGCGATGTCAGGATATGACATCAAGAAGCACGTGCAGAAGACTTTGACCGCTGTCACCAATGCCAGCTATGGAACATTGTACCCCACACTGCATAAGTTACTTGCAGAGGGTGCACTGGAAATGCAGGAAATTCCACAGACAGCGCGTCCCTCCAAAAAACTCTATCGAATCACAGAGCAGGGACGCGAGGAATTGCAAAAATGGCTTAGACAGCCACCTGTAGCAGACCAGATACGTCGGGAATTCCTGTTAAAGGTTTACCTGGCGCAGCATCTGCCCAAAGAGCATTTTAAGGCTTTACTGGCAGGACGGCGGGATGAACAAGAAGCGCAGCTGCGGGCACTGCGTCAGGCGAGTAACGCCCCAGGCAGCCAGCGACAAAAGTGGATCATTGATTATGCATTGTCGCAATGTGCAGCAGAACTAAAATGGCTCGATCAATTGGAAACAGAAATTGAAAATGTGTCATGAGTATGCGTTACAAGTGCCAGGCCTGCGATTTTAGCCTCGTGAACGGGGCAATGACTTTCTTCCATAAGGCGGTATAGTGTACATGAGTGTGACAAATTCGGAAGCGAACGATACGGACTACGGAGCAGAATTTCGAGAATTACTCGAATCGTCCTTTGCGTATTCACCGCCACGCCGGGGTGAGATTCGCAACGCGATCATTTTGCAGATCGACGATCGTGAAATTATCGTGGATATGGGCGCAAAACGTGATGGAATCGTGCCCCACCAGGATATTGAACGGCTGGACCCTTCTTTCCGCGACACTTTAGAAGTGGGTGGAGATGTGCCGGTCTATGTCTTGAATCCACGCGACCAGGACGATAACCTGATTGTGTCCATTAATATGGGCCTGCAGCAGTACGACTGGCAAAAAGCCCGTAAATTGCTCGAAAGCGAAGACGTGGTTTCGGTCGTCGTCACGGGTCATAATCGCGGTGGTATCCTGGTACGTTGGAACCGTCTCGAAGGCTTTATCCCCAGTTCCCATCTGGTGTCAATGAATCTTTCGGGTGAACGGCGTGATGCCTGGGACGACCTGCGCGACAAGGAACTGGTCGTGAAGGTGATTGAAGTTGACCAGGATCGTCGGCGCCTGATCTTCAGTGAACGTGAAGCCCAGAAGGAATGGCGTGCGCAGCAAAAAGCGCGTCTGCTGGACGAGCTTAAAGAAGGTGATCGCGTCAAGGGCACTGTCACCGGTCTGCGTGACTTTGGTGCTTTCGTTAACCTGGGCGGCGCTGATGGCCTGATCCATGTCAGTGAACTGGCGTGGCATCGTGTCGATCATCCGCGGGATGTGCTGCGGGTGGGTGAGGAAATTGAAGTGTATGTCCTCAACCTTGACCGCGAATCCAACCGTATCGCGCTCAGCCGCAAGCGCCTGTTGAGTGACCCGTGGGAAGACGCTTCACAGCGTTACCATGAAGGCCAGCTTATCGAAGGCACCGTCACCAACGTGGTGGACTTTGGTGCGTTCGTTGCGCTGGATGACGGACTCGAAGGCCTGCTGCATTTAAGCGAAATGGGCGACGGTTCGTTAAAAGAGCCGCATTCCTATGTTAAGAAGAGTGATCGTCTGAGTCTGCGCATCAGCCATCTCGAACCTGAAAAACGGCGTGTCGGCTTTACGCAACGCTGGGGTACAGATGCCGCCGAAGGTGGCGAAGCTGCTCCTGAAAGCAGTGCGGAAGCAGAACCTGAGGTCTCAGATACCCCCGTTGAAGAGGCCCCGGAAGTGCCTGCAGTCGAGGAAAATACGGCAGAAACACCCGAACAGGCAGATACTACTGAAGAATAACCGTGAACTTACCAGCATTTGCTGGTAAGACTCTCATTTTTTTGTTGACAAACATATTCCCAACCTGTATAATTTTCGCTGATCTCTCAGGGGGGCAAACCTGTTGTAGTGCTGGTTATGCGTTGCTAATTATATGCTGCTTATATTCCATCGCCAGTCACTGCTCGGTAACTCAGTAAGACCCAAGAGTTAGCCGGGCTTTCGTTTGTCTCCTGCCCGATCAGATCAAAAAATCTTACCCTTGGGGGCTTAAAAGTTATGCACATAGATGGTTCGTTGGAAGCCGTAACCGACGATATAGATTTTGCCTCGCTGCTGGAAGCTTCGTTTGCTGAAAAAGAACCAGAGCGTGGAGATATTATCACCGGTGTCATTCTGGCTGTCGATAATTATGGTTTAATTGTCGATTTGGGTGTGGGGCGTGATGGCATTGTGTCACGCAAAGATCTGGAACGTCTTCAGGACAGTGGTGTGGAATATCATGTCGGCGCTGATGTCGATGTGATGGTTGTGCGCACTGATGATGAAGATGGTAATCTGCTGTTGTCAGTGTCTCAGGCACGCCAGAGTGAAGACTGGCGTCTGGCTGAAAAACTGATGAATGATGATGAAATCTGGGAAGGTAGTGTCACCGACGCCAACCGCGGCGGTTTGATCGTGCCTTTCGGCAATCTGCGCGGGTTTGTGCCAGCCAGTCATGTGGTTGGGCTGTCACGCGGGTTGAATGAGGATGATCGTCAGTCGCAGATGAGCAACCTGGTCGGCAACAAAATCAACCTCAAGGTAATTGAGGTGAACTGGAAGCGTCGTCGTGTGGTGTTTAGCCAGCGTGATGCCCAACGTGAACGCCGCGAAGCGCGTAAAGAAGTGCTGCTGGACAAACTGGAAGAGGGTGAGACCCGCCAGGGTGTGGTCAGTGGTCTGCGTGACTTTGGCGCATTTGTTGACCTGGGTGGCGCAGATGGTCTGATCCACATTTCAGAACTGGCCTGGCATCGTGTCAAGCATCCGCGTGAAATTCTGAACGTGGGTGATGAAGTCACTGTTTATGTGTTGCGCCTGGACGAAGAAGGTAAGCGTATCGGCTTGAGCCTGAAGCGCTTGCAGCCCAACCCCTGGGAAACCATTGAAGATACCTATCATGTCGGCCAGTTGGTCGAGGGCAAAGTCTCGCGGATTGCGCAGTTTGGCGCTTTTGTGAGTATGGACCCCGGCATTGAAGCCCTGCTGCATGTCAGCCAGATGGGTGAACCGGCACCAGAGCATCCGTCACTGGTCGCCCACGAAGGTCAGACCCTTTTGATGCGCGTCATCAGTATCGAAACTGATAAGCAGCGCCTGGGTTTGAGCCTGAAAGAAGTCACCGAAGAAGAATTTACCCGTTGGGATGAGAAACGCCGTGCCGAGGCCGCAGAGGCGGCGGAAGCCGCTGCTGTTGAAGAAGCCGAAGCCTCCGAAGAGGGTGAAGCCAGCGCAGCCGAGGCCACTTCAGAATCCCTGGAAACTGTAGGCGAAGCTCAACTTGCGAGTGAATAATAACCTGAGGTATTTACTGCTTATGGAAGGAGGTGAGAAGCACAATGGCATCTGTTAGCCTGAAACCCAATGAGTCACAGGAATCACTTTTGCGCCGCTTCCGTAAGCGCGTCACGAATAGTGGCGTTTTGAGTACTGTCCGACGTAAACGCTGGCATATTTCTAAGAGTGAACTCCGGCGTATCGAGAAGAAAAAAGCGATCCGTCGTTCCCGTCGTCGTCAACGTAAGGCATCCGTACGTTAATGGCATGAAATTGATGTAATTACTACTCAACCGCTGCCTGTGTGACAATGGGCAGCGGCTTGTGTTTTACCCCATAGCCCTCATCGATATCGTGATATGATGAGTGTGTGTGGTGGTCTGAAAACCCGTAAGTTGCGGTAATTATAGAAAATCGCATAGTACAAAAGGAAATGTATGGCTAAAAAAGAAGACAAGACCGTAAAGACTAAAGAAGAGAAGATCGAAGTCGAAGGCATCATAGTCGAGGCGCTGCCGAATACTCAGTTCCTGGTGGAACTGGAAAACGGCCACAGAGTGCTGGCTTATCTTTCGGGCAAGATGCGCAAATACTATATTCGCGTGCTGCTGGGTGATAAAGTCAAGGTCGAGATGAGCATGTATGATATGACCCGTGGGCGCATCACCTATCGTTATCGCGATGCAGGTGGTGGTGACAGCTTCTAGTCCACAGTCATCATTCTGCGCGACCCTCTTATAGCACTACGGAGCCTGGCTCGCCTCTAACGCGAGCTTTTTTCTTGTGGAAAGCCGAACCTTGAAAATTGATGCACGCCACCCCGCCTGGTTAGTGGGTGTTCTCTTACTGCTCGTATTCTGGGGGACACGCCTGGGTGGCCTGGATATGCTGCCGTTGCACAACGACGAGGGTCTGCATATACGGCGCGCGGTCGAAGTGTGGGACGGGCATCCCTTCTGGGATATCAGTGACGGCAAAATTATCAATCACTGGCCGATTGCCGCCTTCTATCCCCAAAATAAACCCGTATTTGCTGGACGTGTGCCGACTGTGCTGGTGAGTATGCTCGGTCTGGCCGCCGGTTATGCGCTGGCTTATCGGCTGTTTGGCTTATGGGCGGGGTTGCTGGCGGGCATTCTGTGGCTGACCTCACCCTATCTCTTCTTTTTCGAGCGGCTGGCCCTCAGCGATTCTCAGGCCGGGTCGTGGATCGTCGTCATGTTATGGCTGCTGTTATGCGTTGTAGAGCGTGGCCGCTGGCATATGGTCATCTTAGCCGGTTTAACACTGGCAACGGCGGTCCTGTTCAAGTTTACGGCGGTTCCTTACGCGCTGTTACCGTTGTTCCTTCTGCTGTTTGGCGGAAACTGGCCGCTGCGCTGGCGGGTCACGCGACTGATTGTGATCGGCGTGGTGGCGGGTTTGTGTTTTGTGCCGCCACTGTTATATCTGCTGCTGCGTGGAAATGATTTTTTCGGCATCGCTCTGGGTTGGGTGGGGGTCGCTTCTAATGATGGGACGGCGCTGGCTTTCGCCGCCAATATTCAGCGTCTGGAAGCGCAGCTAGTCGGCTATGGCACCTTCAGTTGGGCCGTTGTGCTGCTGCTGGGTCTGCTGCTGCTGGGCTTGCTGGGTCGGCGCACCGGACGGGCGCTGCTGGCGGCGGGCCTTCTGCCATTGTTGATCATCATCGTTTTCGGCAGCGAGGTTTTACCGCGGCATTATGTGGTCGCGTTGCCGCTTTTATTTACGCTGAGTGGCATGGGCATCGGCGCTTTTCTGAACAGCCTCAATGAAAACCGTGAGCGCTGGGTCACCGCGCTGTTATTGATCGCGCTGCTGACGGTTTCATTTTTCCCCTTTTGGTTACAATCACAACAGGATGCTGGTCGGTTGATGCTGCCGCAAGCGGTTCAGACGCAGTATGTTACCGATCACAGTTCGGGTTATGGCCTGCGTGAAGCCATGCTGGCACTTCCCGAATTGATCCCCGCCAATACAACAGTCATTGCCAGCATGTTCCCGGATAGCTGTCGTCGTGCTAATTTCTATGCGGCAGATGGTTTTGCGCTGACCTGCGTCAGTACACCGGGACTAGCGGAAATCGAGCAGGCGTTGGAGTCGGATGGAGTAGTCTATGTGCTGGTGGATAATGCGCCATTGATTGGCGTGGATGTCTCGACACTGGCTGTGGATGCCACACCACTTGGTGTTTATCCGCGACCGGGGGAAACAACCGAGTCGGCCTCAGTGGTGCTGTGGCGGCTACAACGCTGATTTTTACGAGTAGTTGTTGGGGTTTTCTGTCACAAAACCCTCAGATCCAGCGACATTAATCAACCTTTGGTCAGCAGAAACAAAAGTGACAGGTGTGTTGCCAGACCTTACCAGTCTAAAATTTACTTCAAGAGCTGCCGCCAACTGGATGGCATCGTAGCCTCTTAGACTATAGCGTTTCAGTAGGTCAACTGCTCGGACGATGATCGCGGTATTGAGTTCAACTACAAAATAATTTCTTTTCATGTGGCGGCGTACTAATAAACGAGTTGCCTCAGCCGTTCTTGCTGTAATGGCATTTTCTCTGGTTTGGCGGTAAATGGCAGACATGACTTCTGCCTCGCTAATTTGTACAGTCAGAAGGCTATGCCCTGAGTTAACTAAAGTTAGAGAATTTATCCAATGTGTGCCAGCTTCTACAATGTAGCGTTTTACTATGGCGCTACTATCCAGATAATAATGGCTCACAACTGGTCACCGCGCTCTTCAACGATAATTTCTGATAATGAGCGTGTTCCTCGAAAGCCTTCCTGAACCTCGCGTGTGAGTGCTTCCTCATCAAGAGTCTCGTCAAGCTCGTCAGTATCATCATGAACAAGAATATCATACAGAACAGATTGCGCCTGTTCTCTGTCCGATAGGATATTGATATTGACAGTTTCACCTTCCTGCAACTTTACAGGATCAAGAAGGCGTAGATGCCCATTTTCATAAACTGCGCGGATGTTGTTAGACATAGAGTGATCTCCACTTTTGCATCATTGTAGCATGAATGCAGTTTATTTTTCGCCCCAGTGAACAGCCATTGTGCCGAACATAAACGTCTGATACTGCACATTGCGGATACCGGAATCACGCATGATCTTTGCCAGTTCTTCGGGTGTTTTGAAGGCCTGCGTCGAGCTGGGCAGATACTGATAGGCATCCGCGCCTTTTTTGCCAGCGATCAGACGTCCCAGCAGCGGAATAATATAGCGTAGGTGAATTTCGATAAATGGCCGCAGGAGGTTCTGGGGGGGCGGTGAGCTATCCAGTATGACGATGCGTCCACCGGGCTTGAGGATGCGCAGTTGTTCCTTGAGTGTGCGCGGAATATCAATCACATTGCGTACCAGATAACCAGACGTCACGGCGTTGAAGCGTTCATCCGGGAATGGCAGATTTAAGGCATCGGCCCCCGCCCATTGGATCTGATCACCCATGGGCAGATTTTTCCCCACGATCATCATCCCCAGCGAGAAATCCGCGCCGATTACATTCACACCCGGCACCGCCTTGACCGCCTCAAAGCCGATATCACCCGTACCCGTTGCCAGATCGAGCATGTGGTTACCGGGTTGCAGCTGAGCCTGCTGGACGACAAAGCGCCGCCAGCGCAAATCCTGCCCGCCAGTCATCAGCCGATTCATGAGGTTATAACGTCCGGCGATGCGGTCAAACATATTCTGGACGTAGTCCGCGCGTTCCTTACCCTGTAGATGTGCCATGACATTCACAACTTCTTGTTTGTGCTAAATATCACATATTATAAAGGATCTATCCACAGATTTCAATGAGCAGCGAATAAGATATACTTGGCTTTTACTTGGAGATCTACTGTGAAAAAAGTGATTTCACTCGAGACGTTACCGTCCGATTTACCGGCTCCGCTGGATGACCACGCTTGTGATCATTTGCCGGGCATGCGTCTGCCAGCCGTCAAACTGCCTGCAACATCCGGGAAATTAGTGGATTTATCACGCTTAAAGGGCTGGGTGGTGGTCTATGCTTATCCGCGCACGGGCAGGCCGGGGAAGGCCGCACCGGACGGTTGGGATCTGATCCCCGGCGCACGGGGCTGCACACCGCAGTCATGCGCCTTCCGCGACCATTATGAGGAATTGCAGGCGGTGGGTGCGGAAGTTTTTGGACTGAGCACCCAGGATACTGCTTATCAGCATGAAGCGCTCGACCGTCTGCATCTGCCATTTTCGTTGCTCAGTGACTCGGAATTTAAGCTGAGTACGGCGCTGCATCTGCCGACTTTTGAGGTGGCCGGCATGACGCTGATTAAGCGCCTGACACTGATCAGCCATAACGGGAAGATTGAGAAAGTGTTTTATC
This sequence comes from Aggregatilineales bacterium, assembly GCA_038258185.1. Lineage (GTDB taxonomy): Bacteria > Chloroflexota > Anaerolineae > Aggregatilineales > Phototrophicaceae > JAIOHN01. The sequence continues at coordinate 17,752 of JBBSQD010000025.1, forward strand.
CGGTTTTCCCGCCCGACCAGAATGCTGGAGAAGTTCTCGATTGGCTGCGTGAACACGCTGCCGGAAAGGATTAAACCGTGTCATTGCGATTTCACGAAATTGCGGAAACCAATCATCGCATTCTGAATCCGTATACGCCTGAGCAACTGAATTTGCTGGGCGAGATTTGCAGCCTCAATAAAGGCACGCGCCATCTCGACCTGGCCTGTGGCAAAGGGGAGATGCTGTGCCAGTGGGCCTCACGTTATGGCACGATGGGCGTGGGCGTGGATATCAGCCCGGTGTTTCTGGCCGCTGCGGAGCGCCGCGCTCGTGAGTTGGAAGCAGGGGATCGGGTTCTGTTTGTCGAAGGGGATGCTGGCGATTACCCGGAAGAGCATCATGAGTTTGATATTGTCAGTTGTATCGGCGCGACCTGGATCGGCGGCGGTTTGTCCGGCACACTGGAACTGATGAAACCCGCGCTGAAAAACCAGCAGAGTCTGCTGCTGGTGGGCGAACCCTTCTGGATGGGGGAGCCACCGGCTGAGGCTTATGACGCGATTGCCGATGGTGACCGCGAGTTGTTTACGTCGCTGGCAGGTACGCTGGATCGCTTTGAAGCCGCCGGACTGGAACTGGTGGAAATGGTGCTGGCGAATCTGGATGGCTGGGATCGCTACGAGGCTATGCAGTGGATGGCGATTAATGACTGGCTGATGGCTAATCCCGACGACCCGATTGCAGCCGAGCTCAAAGAGTGGTGCAAGGTAAACCGCCGCAATTATCTGACATATGGACGGCGTTATCTGGGCTGGGGTGTATTTGTCCTGAGACTGGCTGAATTTAACTTTTAAGTGACTGAGATAAAACGCCCTTTCTCCATGTGTAGAGAAAGGGCGTTTTTGTTTGACTAATGCGGGCGACGGGCTTCGATAGCCACCCAATCGCCTTGCTGACGGCGGTTGTAGGGTTCAAGGCCGGTTTTGCGCAAGGCGTTTTCGACATCTTCAGCCTGATCTTCGATAATGCCGCTGAAGATCGCCAATCCGCCGGGACGGATGACATCGCCTAAATGCTGATCGCACATCCAGATAATCGTCCGTGCCAGAATATTCACAACTGCCAGATCAAAGCTTCTCGCCGATGTGACGAGGCTTTCAAGACTGCCTTCCTGGGCGACAATCTGCGAAGTGACCTCATTTTCAGCCGCATTTTCGATAGTCGCTTTGACCGAAATCGGGTCAATGTCGACCGCCAGCACATCATGTGCGCCCAGCTTGGCAGCGGCAATCGCTAAAATGCCGGAGCCGCAGCCCAGGTCAAGCACTTTAGTGCCGGGTTGAACCAGATCTTCCAGCACCGCCAGACACAGTTGCGTCGTGGGATGCGTGCCGGTGCCGAAGGCCATACCCGGATCGAGCGAAATCACAATGTCCGCCGGGTCAGGTTCGATCTCAATCCAGCGCGGACGGATCAGAATATGCTGGCCGATATGTACCGGCTCATAATGCTTTTTCCACGCTTCTGCCCAATCCTCTTCTTCGACAAACTGATAGATGGGGGCGGGCATAGGGTACATCATATTCATGTGACCCAGCGCGGTTTCGAGCTGCGCCTTAGTGTCATCCATGCGATGATCTGCCGGGAAGTAGGCGCGGACGGTCAGGCGCTGGGCAGGCTCGACCTGATCTTCATCCCACTTTTCCGTTGGGATGTCTTCCTGCTCAACCGACACGCCCTGATGACCATAGCGCTGCAGAATTTCAGCGACCGCTTCAGCCGCTTCGCCGTCAACACTGAGTGAAACTTCTACCCACTCGGTCACGGTTGTTCACCGGCGAAAAAATCCATCACCCGGTCAAAAAAGCCGCGCTCCTGTTGCGGGCGAATCTCGCTGCCCAATGATTTACCTAATTGCTCAAACAGGTGACGTTGCTCGTCTGTGAGCTGGTTGGGGACAGCCACCTGAATATAAACAAGCTGATCACCGCGTCCGGAGTTGGAGCCATCACTGCGCAGGCGTGGCACACCTTTACCACGCAGCCGGAAGACTTTACCGGTCTGTGTGCCCGATGGAACGCTCACTTCCACATCACCATCGACTGTAGGCACGACGATTTTATCGCCGAGTGCTGCCTGGGCCACGTTGACGTTAATGTCCAGAATGACGTCATTGTTGCGACGCTTGAAATATTCATGCTCTTTGACGTGGATGACCACGTACAGGTTGCCTTTGGGCGCGCCGCTATCCCCGGCATTCCCTTCGCCGCGCACCTGAATCTGCAGGCCTTCGCGTACACCCGCCGGGATCTGCACGGTCAGCACTGCATGCTTGCGGATACGACCCTCGCCGCGGCAGTTGTGGCAGGGTGTTTCAATCGTTTCGCCCCGGCCATTACAACGCGGGCAGGTCGCCACGCGCACCATTGATCCGAGGAAAGTCTGCTGCACCTGACGGACTTCGCCCGTGCCGTTACACTGCGGACAGGTCGCGGTGCTGCTTCCCGGTTCTGCGCGGTTGCCATCACATACTTCGCAGATTTCGAGGCGATCAATTTCAATTTCGCGCTCTACGCCAAAAATTGATTCCTCGAAGGTGATCGTCATATCGACGCTGAGATCAGCGCCGGGGCGGGCGCCACTGCGTCCGCGGCTGGCGGAACGTGCGCCGCCAAAATTATTGAAAAATTCCTCGAAAATTTCCTCGAAGCCGGTCGCATTACCAAACCCGCCTGCACCGTTGAAACCGTTACCCTGTACCCCGGCATGACCAAACCGATCATAACGCGAGCGTTTGTCATCGTCGGAGAGCACTTCATAGGCTTCGTTGATTTCCTTGAAGCGCGCTTCTGCGTCTGAATGAGAGCTTACATCGGGGTGGTATTCACGGGCCAGCTTCCGGAAGGCTTGCTTGATCTGCGCTTTATCCGCTCCACGGGCAACCCCCAATACCTCATAATAGTCTTTAGCCATTGTCGTTCCCATAGATCCAATCGTGTATGTGCTTCTATTATATGCGACAAGTCATCGTGAATGAGTGTGTGAATTGAATGCGAAAGGGCAGGTATAACGAATGTATGCCTGCCCTGAAGAGATCATTTAGCTTAGGTGGAGCTTAAGCCTCGGTAAATTCGGCATCCACGACATCTTCGTCGTTCGGGCCTTTTTTCTCGTTGCCCTCAGCCGCAGCACCTTCGGGTGCAGCCGCACCGGGTTGCTCGTACATCTGCCCACCCAGTGATTGAATGTGCTGGGTCAGGGCTTCAATAGCAGCCTTGATCTGGTCGCTGTTGTTGCTTTCCTGGGCTTTGCGAACGGCGTCAATCTTCTCGCGGGTTTGCTTCTTCGCGTCTTCCGGCAGTTTGTCGTCAAAGTCGCGCAGCAGTTTCTCTGCGGAGAAAATCGCGCTTTCGCCCTGGTTCAGCAGTTCAGCCGATTCCTTACGCTGGGCATCTTCCGCAGCGTGAGCTTCCGCCTCTTTAACCATGCGGTCGATCTCGGTGTCGGACAGGCCACTGCTGGCGGTGATGGTAATCTTCTGTTCGCGGCCAGTCGCTTTGTCCTGGGCGCTCACATTGAGGATACCATTGGCATCAATATCGAAAGTGACTTCGACCTGTGGCACACCACGCGGAGCCGGGGGAATGCCATCCAGGATAAATTTACCCAGAGATTTGTTATCGGCAGCCATCGGACGTTCACCCTGTACGACATGAATTTCGACCTGAGTCTGGCTGTCGGCAGCGGTGGAGTACACCTGGCTTTTCTTGGTGGGGATGGTCGTATTGCGTTCGATCATCGGGGTCGCCACGCCACCCAGTGTCTCGACACTCAGGCTCAGCGGGGTCACGTCCAGCAGCAGAATGTCCTTGACTTCGCCACCGAGCACACCGGCCTGAATGGCCGCACCCATCGCGACGACTTCATCGGGGTTCACGCTGCGATTCGGCTCTTTGCCGAAGAATTTCTTCACGGCTTCCTGCACGGAGGGCATACGAGTCATACCACCCACCAGAATAACCGCATCGACATCATTCTTGGAAACTTCCGCGTCCTTCAGCGCCTGCTCACAGGGCTTGATGGAACGCTGAATGAGGTTGTCGACCAGGCTTTCCAGCTTGGCGCGGGAAAGGGTCATGTTCAGATGCTTGGGGCCGCTGGCATCTGCCGTGATAAAGGGCAGGTTGATGTCGGTATTGACCGCGCTCGAAAGCTCGATCTTGGCGCGCTCAGCAGCTTCTTTCAGACGTTGGAGCGCCTGACGATCCTGCCGCAGATCCATACCATTTTCTTTTTTGTATTCGTCAGCGATGTAATCAATGATCACTTCGTCGAAGTTGTCACCACCGAGGTAGGTATCCCCGTTGGTGCTGCGGACTTCAAACACGCCGTCACCGACTTCGAGGATGGAAATATCGAATGTACCACCACCCAGGTCATAGACCGCGATGACTTCGTTTTTGCGGCTGTCCAGGCCATAAGCCAGACTGGAAGCGGTTGGTTCATTGATGATACGCAGCACTTCGAGGCCGGCGATCTTACCCGCGTCCTTGGTGGCGTTACGTTGAGCATCATTGAAATAGGCCGGGACGGTGATCACTGCGCGATCCACTTTCTCGCCCAGGTAGGCTTCAGCGTCGGCTTTGATTTTCTGCAGGATCATGGCCGAAATTTCCGGCGCGCTGTAATCCTTGCCACCCATCGCGACACGAATGTCACCATTGGCTGCCGCGCTTACTTTGTAGGGGACACGCTTAACCGTTTCCTGTACCTGCGGGTCACTGAACTTGCGCCCCATAAAACGCTTGACCGAGAAAACCGTGTTTTCCGGGTTAATGACTGCCTGATTGCGGGCAACCTTGCCCACCAATCTTTCGTTGGTTTTGGGGTTAACTGCGACGACGGACGGAATAAGCTTGCCGCCTTCTGACGACGGAATGACTGTGGGCGTACCACCTTCCATCACCGCGACGACTGAGTTGGTTGTCCCCAGGTCAATACCGATGATTCTTCCCATTTTAGATATATCTCCTAAATTCTTGATCGTGCCTGCTACGCTTGTGCGTGTGTTGGATTAAGGCAACAGGATAATGACGGATAAATTACTCGGCGACACGCACCAGCGCAGGGCGCAGTACACGTTCACCATATGCATAACCTTTTTGCAACGTGACAGTGACATGGCCGCTGTCGACATCGGTATTACTGTCGATACCAATCGCCTCGTGGCGGCTGGGGTCGAAAACTTCCCCTACAGGATCAATAATCTGGACCCCATGTTCATCGAGGATTTTCTTGAATTTGCGCTGGATAGCGCTGACACCCTCTATCCAGGGTTGGCCTTGCAGGTTTTCCGGCAGGTTGGACATCGCCAGCTCGAAATCATCAATTACGGGCAGCAGTGTCGTTAACGTATTGATGCGCGCGTAATCCTGGCTTTCGCGTAGTTCACGTTCTGCACGTTTCTTATAGTTGGCAAAATCCGCCCGTTCACGCTGCCAGCTTTCCATGTATTCCTTGGCCTGCTTTTGAGCACCAGCCAACGCCTGCTCTAAAAACAGGCTGGTATGCGGATCTGGCGCCGCCGCTTCTTGCTTATCAGCGGACGCCACGGCCTCTGGGTTTTCTGGTGATGTATTTTCGGGGTCGTTTATCCGTTTGGTTTCTTCTTTACTCACTTGATTATTTCCTTGTCAGGATTCAGGCAAACTAAATAAATATGAACGGTAAGATCAAGCTCAAAGTTTACACCAGCTCTCATAGAATTCCGTTAACAAAACACGGTTAAATCTTTAATTTTGACTGAGAATCTGGCGTGTTTTCTGACATTTACGGTCAATTAATCATCTTTGGGGGTTTCAGGCAATGCGGGAGTTGTCCCGGCCTCGTTGTAGAGTTCAATCAGCATATCGGTCATCAGGTTGGAGACATAACGCACTGTGCTGACCGCGCGGCCATAATCAATGTGCGTCGGGCCGACCACGCCGACCGCGCCGCTTACCTGGCCGGGGATGCCATAACGGCTGAGCACCAGCGTCAGATGGCGTAATTCTTCCCAGCGGCCATTCCCGCCGATCAGCACCTGAATGCCGTTGTTGCTCACATTCAGCACTTCACCCAGGATCGTATTCAGAAAAGCGCGTTCCTCGAAGATGCGGACGGCCTGCTGTGCGCCATCGTTGCCCTGGAACGAACTGATAATCTCGCTGAGGCCATCGCGGTAGACATAACGGATCTGATTGGTGTCCGCACGTTCCATCAGGTCAGCCGCCAGTTCGACCATTTCGCGCTCCAGTAAATGAAGCTGGACACTGCGCATGTGCCTTTCCTGCGCGGTCAGGTCGAGACACAGATTGTTGATGCGCTGCGCCGCGTCGCTCAGATTCCGCTGGCCGACCGGTTCCGCCAGATTGAGCATCTGCTGGTGAACATTGCCGCTGTGCAAGACCAGCACCATCAGCACCAGCCGCCCCTGAATCGAGATCAGCTCGACATGCTTAAAGCGGCTGATTTCCGAAATGGGTGGGGTGACCAAACCAGCAGAGTGGGCCGTCCGCGCCAGAATCGTGGCCGCCAGCCGCATCCACTGTTCAGTCGCTAACGGTGACGCCTGAAGTTTGCGGGTAATGCCGCTTTGCTCGGCGCTGGTAAGATCGGTGATATTCAGCAGGCGCTTGACGAAATAACGGTAACCGTCTTCCGTCGGGATGCGTCCCGCAGAGGTGTGCGGCGCCTTGATATAGCCTTTTTCCTCAAGCACAGCCATTTCATTACGGACAGTCGCCGTGCTGAAACTCAGATCGAACTGTTCGACCAGATATTTCGAGCTGACAGGATCGGGTGATTGGGTATACGATTGAACAACGAGAGCGAGAATTTCTTCCTGACGACGCGTAAGTTCTGGAAGTTCGATGTCGTCTATGTTTATAGTAGGCATTCTGATTTTACAATAAGACCTGTGAGATTATAGGATTGCCGGGTATTGTAAATGCATGATAACATGCGTCATATAGGGTGTCAAAACCAAGGAGATACAAAACTAATGGGTGCTATGACCTTTGAAGCAACACAGGACAATTTCCAGACCGAAGTGCTCGATTCCGAGACTCCTGTTCTGGTCGATTTCTGGGCAGAGTGGTGTGGTCCGTGTAAGATGATCGCCCCGATTGTCGAAGAAATCGCCACCGAATATGAAGGCAAGCTGCGTGTAGCCAAGCTGGATGCCGATGCACATGGTGATGTTCTGATGAAGTACGGCATTATGGGTATCCCCACGCTGATCCTGTTCAGTGGTGGTGAGGCTGTTGGCCGGGTGACCGGTTACAAACCGAAGGAACGTATTACTGCCGAACTGAAGCTCGATAGCGTGATCGCCTAAGTTCACCTCTGAACAAAAACCAGTAACGCCCGCTTTTTAGCGGGCGTTTTGATTCCGATATTATTTGCTGGAAAGTAAGCAGAATGGGATTACTGTGGAAAAAGCTGAAAATTGCTTACTCAGCGGGGGAAATCGCCTGTACCGTAACTTCAAATCCCGGCAGCACATCGCCACCTGTTAGTATGTCGGCCTGGGTGAGCAGATAACGGGTGTCCAGCGTCAGGCTCTCGACCAGCCGTTTTTGCGGATATACCAGCCAGACCATCTGTGTTCCATGCGCCAGATAATATTCCGCTTTGTCGATCATGAATTTGTCACTTTGCCCCGGTGATTGGACTTCAACCGCCAGATCAGGCATGTAAGGCGCCGCACCTTCTTCGATCAACGTGCGGCCTTCACTGCGCACGAACGACAAATCAGGAATACAGGCGTTGTGCGCGTCATCGTGTAATTGATACCGCGCCTCGACCAATGCCCAGCCCAATGGATTTTGCTGCAAATAGGTGATCAGATAGCTGGACAGCAGTGCCACGATATAGGCATGAAGTTGTGAAGGTATTTTCTCGATGATCTCCCCGTCGATGAGTTCAAAACGACGGTCAGCATTTTCCGGCAGAACGCTCAGGGCTTCAAAATCAGCCACGGTGTACAGGTTTTTCTGGATTGCCATCACGTCAAAACCTCGCTAGCTTATTTCGGCTTCTGCCAGTTGAGCTTCGGTAGCCATTGGCACCGTAAAATTAAAGCTCGTGCCTTCGCCAATCTCGCTCTCTACCCAGATTTCACCGCCATGCTGCTCGATAATCCCGCGCACAATCGTCAGGCCAAGGCCGGTGCCGGGTTGGGCTTTCGCCAGCGGATTATTGCTGCGGAAATACGGCGTGAACAGCTTGCTGCGGTCTTCTTCGGTCATGCCGATACCATTGTCGCGCACACTGATCAACAGCATCGGGGGATGCTCCTGAGTATTGCGCTTGCCATTTTTGCCGTTGGAAGTGTGCGGTTCCGTCACAATCTCCGCATTCAGCGTGATCGTACCGGCATCCGGCGTGTATTTATGGGCATTGCTGACCAGATTAGTCAGCACCTGAATCAGGCGATTCTTATCGCCATAGATTTTCCCCAGATCTTCGGGCACGTTGACATTCAGCAGTTGCTGACGGTCTTCGATCTGTTTCTGGATGGGCAGCAGTGTCGCGTTAAGCACACTCTGGAAATCCATCGGCACGAGGGTCATGCGTAAATTATTGGTCTGAAGCTGGGTCACGTCGTTCAGGTCGCTGACCAGCGTAATCATGCGATCAATATTGGATTTGATCGTGTGGGTAAATTGGGTCTGATCTTCTTGCATCTTGCCCATTTTTGCGCCCATGAGCAGCAGATCGGTATACCCCTTGATCGAGGTCATCGGCTGTTTCAGCTCATGCGCCACGAAACTGACAAACTCACTCTTGGAGTCGTTGGAGCGGGTAAGCTCAGCGTAAAGTTGGGCATTCGCCAGTGCGATACTGGCATGTTCCGCCAGACGTTGGACAAACGACAGGTCAACCAGATTGAGGCGCGGCAGTTTGTTGGTTTCCAGCACCAGCAGGGCGATAATTTCCCCGGCGGACAGCATCGGCACGGTGATCTGGCTCAGGGATTTGTGCAGGCTGGGCGTGTAATTCGGGTCAATACTGACATCGGTGACCAGATCAGCACGCCGGGTACGCATCACACGACCCACCACACCATGATCCAGCGGCCAGATCATGCTTTGAGCGCCCTGCGGATAGTCTTCGTCGTTGTAACCATATTTCGAGATGACTTGGAGCATCGGCGGCTCACCGACCACCAGGCCGAGGATGCCGGCGGTTGCGCCACTGTTGGCAATGGCCCAGCGAATCGTGATTTCGGCGACTTTGCTGGCATCCAGTGAGCGGTTAAGCTCCGCGTCGATACGTTCCAGCGTTTCCAGCTCCTGCACACGATCACTCAACTGCTGATCGGTCATGCGGAACAACTGCGCGTTATAAATAGCCACTGCTGCCTGTCCAGCGAAGGTGGTTAACAGTTCGACATCTTCCTGAATATAGGAACCACCATCGCGCTTGTTGAGGACTTCCAGCACACCCAGCACCTGATTGTTGGCGATCAGCGGCACCGCTAAAATAGCGGATGTATGGAAACTGCTGTCTGGCGCGTCACCGACCCAATCCGGGTCACTGGCGGGATCATTGACCAGCACCGGACGGCCTTTGCTGGCAACTTTGCCTGCCAGACCGACATCGGCTGGAAAACGTGTGCCGACGAGGCTGGAACTGCTGCTGGGCCCTACGGCGATTTTGAACTCCAGCTCTTTCTTATCGCTGCCATCCACTGCCATCATCAACAGCAGTGAACCGGCTTCCGCTTCCAGAATCTCCACCGCATTCTGGGTAATCAGTTCCAGTAGCTTGTCCACATCTTCCAGCTCACCCGCCAACCGCTGACTGATATCATTCAAGGCTGTGAGCTGACGGGCGCGTTTTTGCGCTTCTTCAAACAAGCGCGCTTTATCAATGGAAGTCGCCGCCAGTGTGGCAATATCACTGAATGTCTTAAGCTGGTCGTCGCCATACAACTGCATATGTTGGGTGGTGGCGACCGCCATCACGCCGATCTTGCGCGGTCCTGCGACCAGCGGCATCCCCATCCAGGCTTTGAGATTCGTATTCTCAAACTGAACTTCGGCGTAACGCTGCGACATGGCAGCGGAAAAATCCGGCACGCGCAGCGGTTGTTCACTACGGATAATCTCGCTGTACAGATCGTTGCCCAGTGACCAGCGGCGCATTTCTTTTTCTTCGTAACGTTCACCGTCTTCCTGGAAGAAGGCGAAATACATTTCATTGGCTTTTTCATCGCTCAGCACGATGTAAAAATTCCGCGCTTCCAGCAGGCGATTGGTCTGCGTGCTGATAAGCTCCAGCAGATAATCAACGGTAATGGTGAAGTTGGCCGCCTGGCTGACCTGACGCAGCGCATCTAATTCCTGCACACGACGTTCCAGCGAATCAACGACCTGCATACGCTCGACCGCCACCGCCATCTGGCTGAGCAGGTTTTGGATAAAGAGCATTTCTTCATAACTGTAAATACCACGACCAGAGCGCGGCGGCCCAATGCAGATAAAGCCGTTTAGATGTTTGCTGCCGTGCATGCCGACGATTAACAGGGCATCGAGGATTTCCAGCCGTGGGCGCTCGCTGCGAATTTCCATCGGCCATTGTCGATTCGGCTCCAGATAAATGAGCAGGTCATCGGCTTGCAGCGCGTTGACAATGCCGCTGTCATGGCTGAAGACAATATCCGTTTCACTTTCTGACGTGCCCACCGGGACATAATCACTGTTCTGGTGGCTGGCCATGAACATGAACACGCCGGTTGGCGCAATGGTGGCATTCAGCGTATCGCGCAGTTCTTCGACCACGCGGTTCAGATCATTTTCGCGTGAGATTTCATGCGTGAAAATGTCGGTGTATTCCTGGAAATCGTGCCGGGTGCGGAAATAGAGCCGATCAATTCGATTTTGTAAGTAACTGCGAACCGGCAGAAATCCGACTGCGATGACAAAAATTGTCAGGCCAATAAACAGCGGATTGCTGATGGTGGCCGCTTCCTGAGTGAAGATGATGGTCGTGCTGAACACCAGCAGGAAATACCCGCTGATCAGCGCAATCAGCATAATGCCGTAGGTCACGCCCCCACTGATGAAGCGATCCGTGTCAAATTTCTTGTATTGCAGCACGGCATAGGCCAGACTCAGCGGCGCGACGAGGCTGAATGGCGTGCTTGCCGAAGTGCTGAAGGGCACTATTGAATCGATGCTGACCGCCTGGCCGAGTACGTTAATGATCCAGATAGCCGCCGGAATCAGCGATAAACCCATGCCGATGATGACAATGTTACTCTGATCGCGAATGATGGCTGAAATGGCGGTATTGCGCGTCAGCAACGCTTTGACCAGCAGAATCGCCATTGCAGCGGTGACAGGCAGGAAAGCCGGAATGCCCTGCAGATAAGTGGGCGACGGTGGATTGAAGGAATTGTAAATGAGATAAGCGCCAAACAGGCCACACATCAGATACGGAATAACCACCAGCCATGCATTGGGTTGGAGTCGTCCCGACTTCACCGGGAAAATCATGCTGAGATGCAATAGGGTAGCCGTGAGCAGGATGGCGCTGGCCAGCCACAGGGGAATCAGGCTGTGGGTCGTATTGAGGTCGAACAGACCAGCCAGAAAAATCGTCTGCGAGAAGGCAATCGCACTGACCAGTTGTGCCTGGGTGTTATACGGTCGCATTTTAAGGACGAAGAAACCGGTCAGCAGGCAGATCACCGCCGTAATGAATGGTGCGACAAAATAACCGATAAATGGCACTAAGCCGAAAGGTTCCATCGTCAGCGTGAGCCGGCAGGTATCGCCCAATACATCCGCTGTGGGCGGGCAGCCAACATTATCGATATTTTCAAGACGCATGAAATCGAAAGTGACGGTTTCGCCAAATTCAAGCTCGGAAATCAGTTTGCGGTAAGTGTCGATTGGAGAAGGGGTGTCGGCCAGCTCAACACCGTTGACTGCGACAATCTGATCCAGACGCTGCATACCGGCATCAAGTCCGGTCCATGTCGCCTGACTGAGCGGCTCTGATCCGTCGATCACCCGTTCCGGTGTGACCATGAAACCGGGAAAAGGCTGGCTGCCCCAACCGAGTGCCAGGATCAGGAAAATGACACAAGCTCCGGTTGCGATGATGCCCAGAATGCCCGTCAGGATGGATGCGAGACGGTTGACAGGGGTGTGAATCAACGGATTTACCTGGGCAGTTGCGGTCTGTTTGGTATTGCCTGACTTGGGTTGGGATACCAGGCTGCTCATGCGATTAAATTCTCGCCTCTTTGGTTTCTTAGCTTAAACGTATATTGTAACATAGCCTTGGCTTGTACAGCATTTTTCTTCATTGATTTTACGTTTAATTTGGGTTTTATACCCCCGAGTCGGGGGGTTTTTGTTATAATTAAAGTATGAACTGCTTCATCGAACCCATGATTTTCACCAAAGATAGAATTGTTACAAAAAATGGGGCTTCGAGCAGCAGTAATACACTTAAAAGTAGAATGGTTTGAGATGACGGATCACGCAATACGAGTTTTAATCGCCAAACCCGGTCTGGATGGACACGACCGGGGTGCTAAAGTGATCGCACGAGCCCTGCGCGACGCCGGGATGGAAGTCATTTATACCGGGCTGCGCCAGACACCCGACATGGTGGCGGAGGCCGCCCTTCAGGAAGATGTGGATGTAGTGGGCTTAAGCATTCTGAGCGGGGCGCATCTGGCGCTGGTGCCGCGTATCCGCGAGACGATGAACGCCAATGGCCTCAGTGATGTCCCGATTATTGTCGGCGGGATTATCCCCGATGATGACCGGGTCAAACTGCTGGAAATGGGAGTCGGTGCGGTCTTTGGCCCCGGAACCAGCACCGAGGAAATTGTGACTCACATCCGTGCGCTGATCGCAGGTCAGGCCACATGACCGAGCTTGTCCCGGCGTTATTAAACGGGGATCGGCGGGCGCTGGCGCGTTTGCTCACCTGGGTAGAAAACCACCACGAAGGAGTCGATGAAGCGCTGGCGACTCTGTTCCCGCACACGGGCCGCGCCTGGGTGATCGGCGTGACTGGCGCACCCGGAACCGGTAAGAGCACATTGGTCAATGCGCTGGCGAAAGCCTATCGGGCGCAGGGTAAAACTGTTGGCATCATCGCGGTTGACCCCACCAGCCCATTTTCCGGCGGCGCGATTTTGGGTGATCGCATTCGGATGCGCGACTTATCCGGGGACACGGGCGTGTTTATCCGCAGCATGGCGACCCGTGGCAATCTGGGTGGCCTGTCACGGGCAACGCGCGATTCAATCCGCCTGTTTGATGCAGCGGGCTTTGATATTGTGCTGGTGGAAACCGTTGGCGCAGGTCAGAGCGAAGTCGATATTGTGCGCATCGCTGAAACGACGATTGTCGTCGAGGCTCCCGGCCTGGGGGATGATGTTCAGGCCATCAAAGCCGGTATTCTGGAAATTGCCGATGTGCTGGTGGTCAACAAAGCGGATCGCCCCGGTGCGATGAACACGGTGCGCGGGCTGAAGGGCATGCTGGAATTAGGCCACCCTGCATCGCGCGATCAACTGGTGGGGCATCACGGCCAACTGGTCACGCTCGAAGCGGCACCGCCGACGCATGATGCGCCGATGTGGCTGCCGCCCATTGTGCAGACCGTGGCGATGGAAAATACCGGAATTGATGATCTCGTTGCGGCGATTGTTCGCCATCGGGAATTTTTGCAGGCTGACGGGGTAAGCGAGCAGGTGAACCGTCAGCATATTGAGATGGAGCTTTACGAACGGTTGCGTGAAGGTCTAATGGTACGCTTGATGGATACTGTTCCTAATCACGTGTTTGTCGATATAATCAGCCGTATTCAATCACGGGAGCTAGACCCGGGGCAAGGTGTCGACTTACTTTTAGACCACTTGCTGGTCTCATCCTCCGTTTAGATCATATCAGGGGCGACTACAGGTCGCCCCTGTGAATGTATAACAACCAGCCAAAACATCCGATCAATCATGTCAGTAAATAGGAATGCCTGCAATGATACGAGCCTCTGATAAAATTCCGGGAACGAAGTATGTTCAAAAACCGGGTTCACACATTCTCCTGGCGGAGAGTCCCAGCCCTTTTGGGAATATCCTGCTGTTCTGCGGGTCGGCCACCCAGGAATTGGGCAGCGAGATCGCCAAATATCTGAAGATTGAATCCGGCAAATATACGCGGACGGTGTTTTCAAATGAAAACATCTTCATCCAGCTCAATGAGAGTGTACGCGGGCAGGATGTCTATCTCGTGCAGACCATGACTTCACCGGTTCACGATAACTTCATGGAAATGTTGATCATGATTGATACGCTCAAGCGCGATTCCGCCATGCGTATCAATGTCGTGATTCCCTATCTGTCCTACAGCCGGTCAGACAAAAAAGATCAGCCGCGCGTGGGTATTGCTGCCCGATTAGTGGCGAATATGATCGAAGTGGCCGGTGCGGATCGTTATATGACCATCGACCTGCATGCCGGTCAGATTCAGGGCTTCTTCAATATCCCCGGTGATGCGCTCACCGCTTTCCATCTCCTCAGCGATTATGTGCTCGATAAGAAAATTGAGGATCTGGTCGTGGTTTCGGCAGATCTGGGTTTTGCCAAAAAGGGCCGTAACTGGGCAGAAAAGCTGGGAACACCCCACGCGATTATTGAGAAGCGCCGCGTGGATAATGCAGAACGCCCCGAAGCCCTGTCCATTATCGGTGATGTCCACGGCAAGAATGTGCTGCTGGTCGATGATGAAGTGCTGACGGCAGGCAGCGCGGTCAATGCGGTGGATGCAATCCGTGAACATGGCGCGAAGGACGTCTACTTTGCCTTTACGCATGGTCTGATGACTGATAAAAGCTATGAGCGTCTGGCCTCGCTGGATCTCAAGGAAATCATGCTGACTAATACCATCCCTATCCCTGAAGAAAGTATTCTGCCCAATATGAAAGTGTTGTCCGTCGCGCCTTTATTAGGTGAAGTGATTTTGCGGTCGCACATCGGGCGCAGCGTCGGCGAGCTGTTCAACGAATGAGGCTGCTTCAATCGTGATTCAGCCTGAAGGCGGCAGAATTTCACTTAAGACTGTGCTTTTGGGCTTAATCCCGTTTGTACTGGTGACTCTGGCGCTGGTCGGGGCTGTCGAATTCATCGGGGTGGAACGCATTCAGGCCATTATTGAGAGTGCTGGCCCATTGGCGCCGCTGGTCTATATGGGTCTGAAAATTGTGACCTATGTGTTTGCCCCGCTCAGCAGCGGCCCCATTCAAATGTCATCTGGCATCCTCTTCGGTTTATGGCCGGGTTTGATCTATACACTGGTCGGAGAAGTGCTGGGTGGCGGCATCAGTTTTATGATTGCCCGTCGCTGGGGGCGGGGTGTCGTCGCGCGTTTTGTCGGGGCAGAAGGCATCAAGCGTGTCGATGTGCTGGTCGATGACCTCGGTGGATGGCGGGCGCTGGTTTACGCCCGTCTGTTCCTGTTTTCGATCTACGATTTCATCAGTTACGCGGCAGGATTTACCACCACGATTTCACTGGCGCAGTATGTGATTGTATCGATAGTGGCGGGTTTTTTGCCGACTTTTCTCAGTGTTTATGTGGGTGTGAGCCTCGCCGAAGATCGTAGTCAATTCCTGGTAGTTTATGCCGGGTTGGGCTTACTGTCGCTGATTCCGCTGGCGGTAAGTTTCTGGCTGCGTCGGCGGCGTTCCCGCAGTCTGGCCCCCAGGCCTTAATGATCTGAAAAGCCCCCGGATTTGTTGTAAATGCCCATGAATCACAGCCTTGATTTACGCTGTAAATTCTAACGAGGCGCAAATGACAATATGATATAATGTTCCATTAGTGAATTTGCAAATTAGAGCAAAACCGAGGTCGGAATGTTTAAGAACCTTGTCAAAATGGTGGTGGGTGACCCTATTGAACGCGCGTTATCCAAATACCGCGAGACAGTCGAAGAAATTAACGCGCTGGAACCCGCAATGCAGGCTTTGTCCGATGCGGACTTAGGGGCGGTTACACAGAAGCTGAAGCAAAAGATCAGCGACGGTGCTAAATTAAACGATATTCTACCGGAAGCGTTTGCCGCGGTGCGCGAAGCATCGGTACGGACGATTGGCCTGCGTCCTTACGACGTGCAGTTGATCGGTGGCATTGTGCTCCATCAGGGCAAAATCGCCGAGATGAAGACCGGTGAAGGTAAAACGCTGGTCGCCACACTTCCCCTCTACCTGAATGCACTGGTGGGCAAGGGCGCTCATCTGATTACCCCAAACGACTATCTGAGTAAGGTCGGCCTGCAAACCATGGGGCCGATCTATCATTTACTGGGGTTAACCGCAGCAGTCATTCAGAATACGGGTGGCGGTGGTGACAGCGGTTCTTTCATTTTTGACCCGGAATATGATTCCGACGATGAGCGTTATCAGAATTTACGCCCGGTTTCGCGCCGCGATGCCTATCATGCTGATATCACTTATGGGACTAATAACGAGTTTGGTTTTGATTATCTGCGTGACAACATGGTCATGGATAAAAACCAGCTTGCCCAGCAGGAATTGTTTTTCGCCATTGTCGATGAGGTCGATAACATTCTGATCGACGAGGCGCGTACCCCGTTGATTATCTCCGGCCCGTCCGATCCGCCTTCGGAGCATTACAAGACCTTCGCGCAGATCGTGAAGACGCTCAAGCGCAGCACACCTGACAGTGTGGAAGCCGAAGAGCCCGATGGTGATTTTATCGTCGATATCAAGGATAAAGTCTCCTACCTGACGGAAGCCGGTGTGGAAAAGATCGAGCGCAGGTTGGGGATTGATCAGCTTTATCACCCTGATAATGCCGAGATGATCCCGTATATGGATAACTCGCTGCGTGCCTATGCCCTTTATCACCTCGATAAAGAATATGTGGTGCAGGACGGTCAGGTCGTGATTGTCGATGAATTTACCGGGCGTCTGATGGTGGGGCGGCGTTTCTCGGAAGGTTTACATCAGGCGATTGAGGCCAAAGAAGGCGTGCAGATCCGTCGTGAAAATCTGACCATGGCGACCATCACCTTCCAGAATTTCTTCCGTATGTATCACAAGCTGGCGGGTATGACCGGTACAGCGCTGACCGAAGCGGAAGAATTCGAGAAAATTTATAACCTGGAAGTGGTTGCCATTCCGACCAATGTCCAGGTTATCCGTGATGATCGTCAGGATTTGATTTACGCGACTGAAGCCGCCAAATTCCGCGCGATTATCGAGGAAGTGAAAGAACGCTATGAGAAGCAGCAGCCGGTGCTGATTGGTACCGTAGCGATTGAAACCTCTGAGCGTTTGAGCAAGGAACTGAAAAAAGCGGGTGTGCCCCACGAAGTCCTCAACGCGAAGCAGCATGAGCGTGAGGCCATCATCATCGCGCAGGCAGGCCGCCCCGGCGCCGTGACAATCGCTACCAATATGGCGGGTCGTGGTGTCGATATTCTGCTGGGGGGTAATCCAGATGGTCTGGCGCGTGATCGGCTGCGTAAGCAGAACATTGAAGTCACCGAGGCGACTGAGGAACAATGGCAGGCCGCGATGGCGGATGCCGAGATCGAATATAAGGCGGATCGCAAGAAAGTACTGGATGCCGGCGGCTTATTTGTCCTCGGCACAGAGCGGCATGAAGCCCGCCGTATTGACAACCAGCTTCGTGGACGGTCTGGCCGTCAGGGTGATCCCGGCGAATCACGGTTTTTCCTCAGCCTTGAGGATGAACTGATGCAGCGTTTCCAGGGTGACCGGGTCAAGAGCTTTATGTCCTGGGCCAGTATCCCCGAAGATGAGCCGATTGAGCACAATATGATGACACGCTCGATTGCTCAGGCGCAGGTCAAGGTAGAAGGCCATAACTTTGACATCCGTAAGCGCGTGCTGGAATATGACGATGTCGTTAACAAGCAGCGTGAAATCATCTACAAGCAGCGCCATGACCTGCTGGATGCCGAAAATCTGCGTGAACAGTACATGAAAACGCTGGAAGAAGCGATTGAAGAAGTGCTGGACGAATTTGTGGCCGATGCGGATAAGCCGGACACCTGGGATCTGGATGGTTTATACCGCCAGATGTACACCGTTTTCCCGGTGCCAGAGCATGTTACGCCCGAATCGATGGAAGATATGACGCTGGAAGAAGTGGAAGACCTGTTGCTGGACGCAGTCAATGAAGCCTACGACATAAAAGCCTCAGAGCTGGAACGTCATGAGCCGGGTCTGATGCAGCGTGCCGAGCGTTATGTGATGCTGAGTGCAGTTGACCAGTACTGGCGGCGGCATCTGACCGACCTCGATGTGCTTCGCGAGGGTATCGGCCTGATGGCGATTGCCCAGCGTGACCCGGTGGTCGAATACAAACGCTCAGCTTTTGAGATGTGGCAGGAAATGCAGGGTGAGATCCGCCGTAAGGCATTGCACGATATTTTCTCTGTGCAGGTGAATCTGCCGCAGCAGACACCTCGTCGCCAGCTTCAGGCGGTGCGTGCGACTTCTGCCAGTGCGGGTGCTGCAGTAACCACTAAACCCGAGCCTGTCCGTAAAACCGCACGCGAAAGATTAGGTCGTAATGACCCGTGCTGGTGTGGCAGTGGCAAGAAATATAAGAACTGCCATCTGAAGACTGACAAGGCCGAAGCAAACTAAGTTTTGCAGTTGATAACGAATTTGTTATTATTATGCCATGCTTTATCCCGCTGATAGTGTTATAAAAGTCGGATAAAGCATCGGCATAGTATCCAGTAGGAAGCCTGACAATGAACGAAACGGATTTAGCTGCACGCTTGATGGATGACATGGATCCGAACTTGCTGGATTTTCTGCAAAGTAAAGTGAATTCTTTTATAAAATGGGATCTTGTCCGTTTTTTTCATGACAACCCTCATGCGGCGGATACAGCAGATAATATTGCCCGCTATACTGGCCGCGATGTACGTACAATCGAAGATGAGCTGGAAGGGCTGGTTGAAGCAGGTGTGCTTCGGGAAAACGAAGTTTCCTTGGATGTGCGGGTGTATGCCCTGGTGAAAAATCAGGAAACCCGGCAGTTGATCGAGGACTTTGTGACAGCGTGTAATGATCGCCAATTTCGGGTAAAGGCTATCTATCACGTCATCCGGGGAATGCGCTAAACCAGTAAAATGGCATTACGGTGATTTTTACAGCACTGAATCAATTTCTCCTTCTATATAGTTGGTTTTTGCTGGCAGCCTTGATTGCGATCATGCTGTTAATCGCCCGTTTTTACCAGAATTTCTCCGGCGAACAGACCTATTTTCAGTTCTATGCGGTGCCGCTGATTCTCTTCGGGGTGGCCGCGGTACGTTATGCCAGCATCGGCCAGCTTACGGGGGATTGGCTGGGTGATACTACAGGGGGTGTCGCGGGTGCCAGTCTCATCTGGCTCAGTCTGCACCTTTACCGGCTGATGACCAGCGGTCGGAAATAAGCTCAGGATATGAAGTGAACATCAATGTTTTACCTGTAATGTCTATAATCAGTTCGTTATCCATATTTGTGTTGATGATTGTCATGGGTTTGCTCAGTAAACGCCTGGGTAGTGTGACGCGTACTGCCCCGTTTTATGTGGGCTTTTATGTGGCGGCGGTGTTATTTGGCTTGCATCTGCTGCTGCAATTGGTCAGCAGCAATCAGGATGTCATCCTGCAGGATGTGGTTTTGCAGACTGAAGCCAATCCTGAAATTGCTTATTTTCTGAGTTATGTGGGTTTGCCGGCGCTGGCGCTGACGATTGCGGTGCTGGTCGCATGGCGTTACTGGAGCTGGTTGCTGGCCGAGCGAAGTTAAATTATGTTGCAAATCGGTGATATAAAAATTCATTTAATGAATGACGGCGATCACTGGGTTGACCCCGGTGGTCCTTTCGGTTTAGTGCCAGAGGTTTTGTGGGGCCGATATTTCACGCCTGATGATGACCATCTGGTTCACATGACGCTCAATAATCTGCTGGTGCAGGTCGGCGATCAGAACATTGTCGTTGATACCGGTTATGGCGATAAACTGGCGGAAAAGATGCAGCGGGCGATTAAATTTCAACGTCCGCGTGGGGGTTTGTTGACTGCGCTGTTCCGGCTGGGCTTACAACCCGGTGATATTGATCTGGTGATTAAC
>JBBSQD010000026.1:0-37704 GCA_038258185.1 Aggregatilineales bacterium
CGGTACTTCGGTATGGGTAAAGACGATGTTTTTCCCGGCGATCATATATTCAGCGATAGCAAACTTATCGCCCAATTTGATCTCGAAGCGGCCTTCTTCGGGGTTATTGTGTACTTCCATCTGGTCAGGGTTGATGTCCATGTCGATAGCCTTTACTCTGAATTTTCTATACTTTGGCGGGTGCAGTTGAGTTCTGATAAGCCTGTAAATGACGTGTCCAGAGTGCAAGTTCAGCCAGCAACTTCTGGATCTGCGTCCGGACAAGTGGGTCAATCAGTTCGCCAGCCTCATTGAATGGCGATATGGGACTGAGGGGCACAAAGACCTGCGGTTTATGCAGAACCTGCATATTGAGCGCGGTAGCAATCTGATGAAAGTGATTCTGGCTGCGGATGGTGCCGGAACGTCCACCGGCACCCATAACCGCGCCGGGTTTCTGGTCGAGCAGATGGGATGTGCCGGGTGCAGCATTGAGGTCGACCCGCGAAGCCCAGTCCAGCGCATTTTTGAGCGCCGCAGTCAGCGAATGATTATACTCCGGTGAGGTGAACAGGATCGCATCGGCGGCGCGGACTTTATTGCGCCATGCTTCGACCGGGGCGGGGTAGTGGTTGGTGATCAGGTCTTGATTATAGAGTGGTAAATCACCGATACTATAAATCTCGATTTCGGTATGATCCGGTGTAAGCTCCGCGGCGGCGCGCAGAAGATAGGTGTTGCGCGAGGCTTTGCGCAGACTGCCGGAAACGCCCAATATGTGTAAGGTGTCGGTCACGTCGGGAATGCCTTTCTATCTGTCTCGTATTCGCGCTTACCAAATTTGCGAGCGCGAAGATTGTCAATGGGTGGAATTATAACGTGTTGGTGGTTTCTGCCCTAAAATACTTAGATGCCGCTTAAGGTGAAAATCTGACTTCTTGAAAAGTTTCGGCTGAAATTTCTATGACAATATCTACGGTTGAATGGAATAGTTTTGAGTCGCTGGTTCGCAAAATTGACCCGGATGGCAAGCTGCGCCGGGTATGGAAGCTGACCGGCGGGGTATCTGCACTGGTGACCGGGCTGGAGGTCGAGCAGGCGGACGGCCAGATCACGAAAATGATTGTGCGTCAGCACGGCCAGGTTGATCTGGCGTTCAACCCCAATGTCGCGGTGGACGAGTTTAAGCTGCTGCGACATTTATCTGATGCTGGACTGGCGGTGCCGCAGCCGTATTATGTCGAATCCAGCGGCGAGATTTTCGGGACGCCGTGTATTGTGGTTGAATACATTGAGGGTGCGACAGAATTTGCCCCGGCTGATGTGATGGATTTCTGCCGGCAACTGGCACAGCATCTGAGCCGGATTCATCAGGTAGCCGAGGCGAATACGGCGCTGTCTTTTTTGCCCACATTTGGCACAAGCTTTGGTGAACGTCCAGCGGTGCTGGATGAATCGATTGATGAAGGGCGCATCCGGGATGCGCTGGAAGCTGTCGTGGCGTTAGCGCTTAATGCACCTGTTCTGCTGCATGGGGATTACTGGCCAGGTAATGTCATGTGCCGGGAAGGACAGATCGTCGCGGTAATTGACTGGGAAGATGCCATGCTGGGTGATCCGCTGGTGGACATGGGCAGGAGTCGGCTGGAGATTCTATGGGCGTTTGGCGCGGAAGCGATGCAGGCTTACACTGCGCATTATCAGGCTCTGATGACCGATGTGGATTACACGGATTTGCCCTACTGGGATTTACGGGCTGCACTGCGTCCGGCGTTCAAAATTGGGGAATGGGCGGGGGATGCGGACAGAGAAAACGTGATGCGGGAACGTCATGGCTGGTTTGTGTCGCAGGCGCTGGGGAAATTATCTGTTCAGGGAAATGAATGACTTTAGATGAAAACGTGGATTGAACCTTCAGCGGTGAGTGTGCCGGATGCGCTGCGTGACTTTACCGGCGGCCATGACCTAATCGCGCAGACGCTGATGCGGCGCGGATTAGATACGGTCGCGGGGGCACAGGCTTTTCTCGACCCGGCATATTATCGCCCCGCATCACCGTATGATCTGCCGGATATGGACAAAGCGGTCGAACGGCTGCGACGGGCGATCAAGGTGGGTGAGCAAATCTGCGTGTGGGGCGACTTTGATGTCGATGGGCAGACCTCGACGGCGCTGCTGGTGGGGGCATTGCGCGAACTGGGCGCGGACGTGATTTATCACATCCCCAACCGCATGAGTGAGGGGCATGGTATCCATATCCCGACATTAGGCAAAATTATTGATGCCGGGGCGCAGGTGATTCTGACGTGTGATACGGGCATCGCGGCGCATGAAGCGGTGGATTATGCGCAATCCCGTGGGGTTGATGTGGTGATTACCGATCATCATCAATTGTCGGAAACGCTGCCGAATGCCTATGCGCGGGTGAATCCGCAGCGGCTGGCGGAAGGCCATCCGTTACGCACGCTGCCGGGAGTGGGGACGGCGTACAAGTTAGTAGAAGCGCTGGTTGATGGGCGCGACACTATGCGCTTTCTCGATCTGGTGGCGCTGGGTATTGTCGCTGATGTGGCGACTCTGAGTGGCGATACGCGCTATCTGCTGCAACAGGGTTTACAGGTGCTGCGCGAAACTGAGCGACCCGGTTTGCAGGAAATGATGCGGCTGGCTGATCTGAAACCGGCAGAACTGAGCGAGCAGCATATCGGTTTTGTGCTGGGGCCGCGTTTGAATGCGCTGGGCAGGCTGGCGGATGCGAACCCGGCAGTCGAGCTTTTGACCAGCCAGGATTCCGAAGTGGTGCGGGTGCTGGCGGTGCAGCTTGAGGGCCTGAACAACGAGCGCAAATTGCAGAGCAGTCAGGTGTATGGCGGGGCGAAGGCACAGATCGAGAAAGATCCGTCGCTGCTGGATTATGGTGTGCTGCTGTTAAGCCATGCCGATTGGCCGGGTGGGGTGGTCGGGATTGTGGCCAGCCGTCTGGTCGAGGAATATAACCGTCCCGTGATTCTGATGCGCGTCGAAGAGGATGGCATCGCACGCGGGTCGGCGCGGTCAGTGGCGGGTTGTGATATTACTGCCGCGATTGCTGCGCAGAGTGATCTGCTGCTGGGTTTTGGGGGACATACAATGGCGGCGGGGATGAGTCTGCCTGCGGAGAGAATTGACGAGTTCCGGCGGGGATTGAGTCGCACGGTGGGGCGGATGCTGGGCACAGTCGAGGCGACACCGACGCTGGCGATTGATGGTTATGTCGCGCTGGATGATTTATCTCTGGCGCTGGTGCAGGATGTGGAGCGATTAGCACCGTTTGGCCCCGGTAACACACCGCTCACACTGGCCACGCGCGGATTACGTTTACAGGCCAGCAGCACTATCGGGCGGCGGCGGGAGCATCTGTCCCTGACGGTTGAGGACGAAAATGGTCAAAAGCACAAGGTTATCTGGTGGCAGGCCAGCGAAAATGACCTGCCGACCGGGCATTTTGACCTGGCTTACACGGTGCGCGCCAGTAATTACAAAGGCAAAAGTGAAGTGCTGGTGGAGTGGGTGGACTTCCGTCCGCTGGTGGAAACCGATGAGGCACTGATCTGGCAGGCCGCGCCGATTGAGGTGGCGGATTATCGGCTGGTGAGTGATGCGGACTATATGCTGCGCGAGGTGTTGCAGGAAAATCCCGGCATTCAGATCTGGCGTGAAGTGCTGAAAACGCCGGATGGCCAGACCCGCACCGAACTGCAATCCGCAGCGGCACTGGTCGTGTGGACGATTCCGCCGGGGGCGGCAGAATGGCGGGCCGTGCTGGAACAGGTGCGTCCTTCAACATTGTATCTGTTCGCGCATGACCCGGATATGGATGCCTTCGAGCGCTTTATCGCGCGGCTGAGCGGTCTGGTCAAGCATGTGCTGAGTGCCAAAGGGGGTAGCGCTCAACTGGACGAACTGGCGGTGGCGATGGCGCATCGGGCGGTGACGGTGCAGGCGGGGTTAGACTGGTTAGCGGCCAAAGGCGTGATCCGGCAGCTTGAAGGCGATGAAGGTTCTATTCAACTGACGAATGGCGGCATGGCTGATGAGACGGCGCTGCGACAGGCAGAAGCTCAACTCATGGCGCTGCTGGCGGAAACCCGCGCTTATCGGGCTTACTGGCGTGAAGCCGCTGGCTATAATCTGGTGCGGCGCCATTAATCTTATCTGCTGGGCGGTGTCGGCGTGGCAGGGATTCGCGTTGGCTTTGGGGTCGCGGTGAGCATCGGCGGCAAGCCGGTGGATAAGTCAGTCTCAACGCGAAAATACCAGGTTTCGCTGTTGGCAGAACCCAGCGGTTTGGTAGTGAACACACTCCAGCGGTAAAGGCCATCTGGTAGCAGTACATCTCCATTTTCAAAATATGTGGGCGAACACTCTGTCAGAAAACCCACGCACCAGCGGGCTATAAAATCGCGCCCGATGAGCGTCACATAGCTGATCGCACCGGTACTGAGAAAAGTCAGATCCTGCACGGTAATGCTTCGCGTCAGGACTGCGCCATCTGGCGGATAGATCAGGACAGGCGGCGCGGGTTGTGATGTGGGTGTGACCGTTAATGTCGGCGTCGGCGTGGCCGAAAAGGGCATCGCGAAAAATGATGGTATGAGCATAAAGAGCATCAGCAGAATCAAGATTAAGAATGCACGCATGAATGAACATCCTCCATTTGCACTTATTCATCTATTTTAGTGAATGGTCTGCATAAGGTGTAATTTATCCCTGCGATATATTGTACAATCTCCGCGATGATTATTTTCCACAGAAAACTCACATGAAGAAAGATTGCTATGCAGACTCACGCGGATAACCATGCTTTTGTGCAGCGACCTTATCGCACATTGATTGGCCTGTCGATACCGATCACACTGTCGCTGATTGCTGAGCCGATCACCGGCATGGTCGACACGGCTTTTGTCGCTCAGTTGGGGGCCGTGCCATTGGCCGCGCTGGGTGTGGGGACGACTTTACTCTCGACTGTGTTCTGGATTTTCAACTTTCTGGCAATCAGCGTTCAGACGGAAGTGGCGCAGGCTTTAGGCCGCGAAGATGGGGAACGCGCCAATGCGATTACCAGCCTGGGGTTGCTGCTGGCGTTCGGTTTTGGGTTGGCATTAATGCTGATCGTGATGATCGGCGCACGCTGGGGCAGTGCGCTTCTGGGCGCAAGTGATGGTGTGCTGGATGGCTCAGTGACCTATGTGAACATTCGGCTCCTGAGCGCCCCGGCAGTCCTGCTGACATTCGTCGGATTAGGTGCATTGCGAGGCAAGCAGGACATGCGCACCCCGATGGTGGTGTCGATTGCTGTCAATGTGCTGAATGTTGTGCTGGACTGGCTGTTGATCGTCAGTCCATTTTTTAACCTGGGCATTGAAGGGGCCGCGATTGCCAGCGCTGTCAGCCAGTGGATCGGCGCGATCTGGACATTGGTCGTGGTGCTGCGGGCGTTTGGCTTTGTGCCGGTAGTGCGCTGGGCAGATGTTTCCGGGCTGCTGCGTATCGGCGGTGATTTATTTGTACGCACCGGTGCGCTGACGTTTTTTATTCTGCTGGCAACACGGGTGGCGAATCAGATCAGCCCGGAGGCGGGGGCAGCGCATCAGGCACTGCGCACGGTGTTCCTGTTCTGCGGCTTTTTGTCTGAGGGGGTGGGTGTCGCGGCTCAGAGTCTGGCGGGGTATTTCCTGGGTGCCGGACGACCCTTGCAGGCGCGTCGGGCCGCTATCATCGCTATTCGCTTTGCGGTGGGCATCGGCTCGGTGGTGGCTATCGGCATGCTTTTGGGACGTGAATTAGTCATCGCATTATTTTTGCCGCTGGAGGCTGTCGGGGTATTTAACGAAGCGTGGATCGTGGCGGTGCTGATTCAGCCGATTACTGCGGTGGCTTTTGTGACCGATGGCATCCATTGGGGGACAGGCGATTATGCGTATATCCGTAACGCGATGCTGCTCTCCACCTTGGGCGGGACGATCTGTCTGCTGCTGATTAACCCGGTGGCTCCGCTGGCGTTTTTCTGGGTGTGGATCGCGCATGTGGTGTGGCTGACTCTGCGCGCGATTTTTGGCGTCGGGCGCATCTGGCCGGGGATCGGCGAAAGTCCGCTGCAATGGGTGCCGACGAAAGCCTGATGAATCTCTAAACAAAACAGGCAACCCGAAGGCTGCCTGTGAGTCTGATGTGGAGTTGTGTTTAGTAGGGGAAAGCTGTGGCAATCGCTTCCATGTCTGTGAAGGACAGGGCGGAGATAACGTATACCCAGTTATCGTGCGACCAGACGAAGGTGTAATCTCCTTCAAGACGGCTGTAGAAGTAATCGACCTGAGTCACGCCCAGTGTGTAATTGCCGGTTTGACCGTTGGTATCGGCATAGGTATACAGTTCCTTCATCATCGATGTGGCCGTCTCATGATCTTCAAACGTGGCCATAGTGACGGCAACCGGCTGAGCATCGGCGGTAATCTGGTAGGTGCCGGGCTCAAGGTAAAGCGGGTAAATCGTGATACCACAGGCTGGTAATTCGTCCGAGCCAGCTTCACTGGCAACCAGGCAGTCGTTCACACTGGCTGGCAGCGCCATTTCAGTCTCAATCTGGCTAAAGTGCAGCAGCAGATCATTTACTTCGGTCAGCGCGATATCGCTGTTGGCCACTGTATCCAGTGCAACACGCAGCGGATAAATTTCTGGCGCGGCTATCACTTCGGCGATGGTATCGGCTTTCTCAACGACTGGCAGCGCGGTTTCCAACTGGACAAGCGCTGCTTCCAGCACCAGAGTCTGCTGCTCCACTGTGATGAGTACGGCTGGTTCTTCCGCGATTTGCCCAACAACTTCTGTTTCAGTTGCGGTGGCAGCAGCGACCGAGGCCGCTGCTGTGTCATAGGTTTCAATGGCTCGTTGTACAGCGGTTATCATCATACCCAGGGATTCGACTTCTGCGATGGCGGCGGCTTCCAGTTCTTCTTCTGTAAGCGGTATTTGCCATTGATAGCTGCCAATAGCTGCTGGCAGAATAATCGTATCGGGTTGGGTAGGCACCAGCGGGATCGTGCGTTCCTCAATCTGATACGGCGATTGCAGCGCATCATAGAGGAAAACCCCACGGGTTGCCAGATAATGATTGATCGCAGCCCGCCCGAAGCCGACAATGACCAGAGACAAGATCATGGAGGCGATAATCGAGATCACCAACCCTCGCTGATGCCGGGGCATGGCCCTGAAGTCCTGCCACATCCGTGTGGGCACCAGCATACTGAGATATTCGAAAATTGGAAAGTCTGATTGGCGGGTTGCGCCGCTGTTTTTCTGAGCCATGAGGTTTAGCAGTCTCCGTCGGGTGTGGTCGATGAAGTTGATGTAGCCGGTGTTGAAATTTCGCCGGTTGAAACCTGGCTGCTGCCAGCTTTGGTAGTGACTTCAGTGCGTTCGAAAGTCACGTTGCCGCTGAGGGTGAGCACGATGGTGCGGGTTTCACCGTCGCTGGTCTGTGCGGCGGAATAGGAGACAAATTGCAGGCTGCCACCATAGGAGGCCAGCATCAGACCGGTGTCAGCACTGGCTTTGTTCTTGCCCTTACCATTACCGTTGCTATTGCCGCCAGAGTTATCGTTATTGCCACCGTTGCTGCCGCCATCGTTATTGGGGTTGCCACCGCCAGAACCACCTTCGTAACCGGTGTCAAATTTGATGCCAAATTTACCGGTGGTGGGATCTTGCCCCCAGGATTCGTAGGCTTCAGTGGAGCTGACAATGCGACCAGCGGTTTCCTCGTCAATACCCAGAACCCAATGGCTGATGGAAGGCTGTGAGCCGGAGGTCACGGTAAAAGAAATGGTGGTGCGATCATCGTCCGGGTCATAGACATAGGATGACATTTCAATGGTGTGGCCGCCATCCAGGTTTACGCCTGTTGTGCCAGTGGGTTGCGGCACTTCACATTCGATGCCGGTCAGGCCATCGGCTGTTTTCTGAAAGGAATTGGTCATGATGGGCAGCAGGGCACTGGCAACGACCATGACGGCTACGCCGACCGGAATAGTGGGCCAGTATTCCATTAATGCTGAACCACGTTCCAGCCTGTGCCAGCGGGGTTCCTGAGGAGTTTGGTCATTCTGATTTTGAGACATGATACGTTCCTTATAAAATTGATGAAGACTTAATGTCGCTTGATAATTACTTAAACGCGACAAGTATTGCAATGTCACAGGAATTTACGCGATCTTCAGAAAGTTTTTACAGAGTTCATTTCAGCGGGGAAAAT
Organism: Aggregatilineales bacterium; assembly: GCA_038258185.1. Lineage (GTDB taxonomy): Bacteria > Chloroflexota > Anaerolineae > Aggregatilineales > Phototrophicaceae > JAIOHN01. The sequence goes on from JBBSQD010000026.1 coordinate 8,270, forward strand.
CACACGTAATTTGTAACAATCATGATTATATTGTAATTTTAATTTGAGCGTTATAAAAGAAATAATTTGTGAAGAATAAATAAAATTTGTGAATATCCATAAATATTGTAAATATACTGTAAATTTGACCTTTTATGAACCTTATAAGACTTAATATGCAGTAATTTAATCAATTATTATTTATTCAAGACAAAATATCCCTGGTTAACGTTAATTACGATTGTTCCTGTTGCAAAAATGAACGGAGGCAGTTGAAGCAGCCGGTATTACGACCAAGTTTGTCATGTGTATGAGCTTGGGTCTATAATTTCACCCACAATGATTTTGGGTAGATAACTTTGTTGAAGGAGTTTTTTATGAGCGATGAATTTATTCCTGCTGCCAGCGAGTGGTTTTATCCCGCTGAGGATATCGTTAAGAATTCGCATGTGCCGGACTATGAAAAGGTGTATGCGGAAGCGAAATCTGACCCGCAGGCGTTCTGGGCGAAACGCGCCGAAACGCTGGATTGGTATCAAAAATGGGATCAGGTTTTGGATGATAGCGACGCGCCCTTTTACAAATGGTTTGTGGGGGGTAAGACCAATGTTGTGCTGAATGCGCTGGATCGGCATGTCAAGTCGTGGCGCAAGAATAAGCTGGCGATGATCTGGGAGGGCGAAAAAGGCGATAAGCAGACGTTCTCTTATTGGCGTTTATGGCAGGAAACCAATAAATTTGCCAATGTGCTGCGCGGGATGGGCGTTAAAAAAGGCGACCGCGTTACCATTTATATGGGGCGCATCCCCGAACTGGTGATTGCGATGCTGGCCTGCGCCAAGATCGGTGCGATTCACAGCGTGATTTACGGCGGATTCTCCGAACAGGCGATTGCCGACCGCATTGAAGATGCCCAGAGCAAGGTCATGGTCACATGTGACGGGGCATGGCTGCGCGGCAATATTGTCCCGTTGAAAAATACAGTTGATGAAGCGGTGCATCGATCACCGATTGTCGAGACGGTGATCGTGGTCAAGCGCACTGAGCAGGATGTGAACATGGAGCAGGGGCGTGATTACTGGTATCACGACCTCATGGCGCTGCCGATTGCCAGCACAGTGTGTGAAACCGAAGTCATGGATGCCGAAGACCCGTTGTTTATCCTGTATACCAGCGGAACCACGGGCAAGCCCAAAGGTGTGCTGCATACGCATGGTGGGTATCAGGTCTATACATCGACCACGCTGGAATGGGTGTTTGATATTAAGGATGATGATCGCTGGTGGTGCGCGGCAGACCCCGGCTGGATTACCGGTCATAGCTATATCGTCTACGCGCCGTTGATTCTGGGTGCAACCAGCTTTATGTATGAAGGCGCGCCAACCTATCCGTATCCGAATCGCTGGTGGCGGATGGTCGAAAATTACGGCATCACCATTCTGTATACCGCGCCAACCGCCATTCGCGGTCTAATGCGTTTTGGTGATGCGTGGCCGAATCGCCATGATTTGAGCAGCCTGCGGTTGTTGGGGTCCGTTGGCGAACCGATCAACCCGGAAGCGTGGCGCTGGTATCATAAGGTGATCGGTAAAGAACGCTGCCCGATTATGGATACCTGGTGGCAGACTGAAACCGGCGGCTTTATGATTACGCCGCTACCATCGGTTGGGCTCAAACCCGGCAGCGCAACCCGGCCATTCCCCGGTATCGAGGTGGATGTGGTTGATGAGGAAGGTAACTCCTGCGCGCCAAACGAAGACGGCAAATTGGTCATCAAGACCCCGTGGCCGAGTATGCTGCGGACGGTTTATGGCGACCCCCAGCGCTACGTCGATCAATACTGGAAAGCCTATGAAAAACAGGGCTGGTATCTGGCCGGCGACAGCGCCCGTAAAGATGAAGATGGTTATATCTGGGTGATTGGTCGCATTGACGATGTGATTAAGGTCAGCGGGTATCGACTGGGCACGGCAGAGATCGAATCCGGTCTGGTGAGTCATCCGGCAGTCGCGGAGTCGGCGGTCATCGGTGTGCCGGATGAGGTGCGCGGCAGCGTGATTTATGCTTACTGCATCCTCAAATCCGGCGTGGAAGGTTCTGACGATCTGGTCGATAAGCTCAAGGATCATGTGCGGCATGAGGTGGGGCCGATTGCCGTGCCGACCAGGATTGAATTTGTGAGCTCTTTGCCGAAGACACGCAGCGGTAAAATTATGCGCCGGGTGCTGAAAGCGCGGGCGCAGGGTCTGCCGGAAGGTGACCTGAGTACACTGGAAGACTAAGCCATAAAGTTTAGGAAATATTCAGGGCGCAGCGAATTTAGCTGCGCCCTTTGTGTTGATTACTCCGCCACTATGATTGAGCCGATGCGATAGAGTCCATCGGCGCTGTCCGGAACCGGAAGCCTTTCCTGGGTGACCTGATCGTAAATGCCGATATAGACCGCATACTCACCGGGGTCATCCGGTAGTTGCAGCGTTTTAGGGTCGTTAAATATATAATTAGTTGGGATGGACAGGGTCAGAAAATCGCCATCATGCGGGGGGCTGTCCACATTGGTGATGAAATCATCCCCCTGGAAAATATAAACGCCAATCGCATACGAATTTCTGATCTGTTGGGCGGTCGTTTGCCACAATGTGTCCACAGTAAGCATTTCGCCGGGGGTAGCTGTTTCAGGGAATTGCCAGCCGGTCAGCGTTAACACATCGCCAAAATGTATCTCTGTTGTGGCCTCGATGGCTGGCGGATAACCATCACCATAGCGAATGGCGGGTTGGCCGAGAATGACCGAATCATAGACGGTCGCGTCGGCAGTGATGCCGGGTAATGTGGCGGCAAAATCACGCTCCGGGTAGACTGTTAATTCGAGTGTGCCGGACTGCTCGGCGGGGCCATCAAAGCCGGGATAACTCATGCCGATATGTTCTTCATAAATTGTATTGGGTGTGAATTGGCTGGTGCGTCTGCCGGGGAAAACCACGGTTCCCACCGGACGATCCACGCCGATAATCTGCTCACCATCCAGCAGATATTTGAGCGCAAAGCTGTAATCGACGGTGGTGGGTTGCGACACGCGCCAATAGAGTGTGATCACATAGGGGGTGAAGGGCGTGATGATATTCTGGGGGCTGTACTGCTCCTGCGTTTTCCAGCCGACGAGTTCCAGCGTATCATCGTAAATTACATGCGCAGGGGTTGCGTCTGCTGGTAAGGCGCTGACGGTCAATTTACGTGGCAGCTTCTCGAAACCGATCTGAATGACGACCAGCGCTATGGCAATGCCGACTGCAATGGGTAATGTCTGGCGTGCCACCTTTTTGGTAGGTTCAGTGCGCAGCAAATCCAGCAGCCGCATCACTCCATAAGACGCCGCGGGAATCATGGTAACGATGACCGGCGTACGCAAACGCGCTTCGACCCAGATGAGCAGAATCATAAACGTGATGCCGCCGAAGCTGAGTATCAGCAATGCCACAACTTCGCGCTGTTGATCGCGCAGCATTAGCGCTAATCCGAACAATGTCAGCGCCAGTAGTACACTAAAATTAAGTGGATTGAGGGCCAGCGCTGGCGAAATCTGTTCCCCGGACAGTACGTAATTGAGGTTGTTTCCCGGTTCCGACTCGCTGAGAAACAGCGCGGTTTTGTGCAGGATCAGCTCGACAAAGCGCACCGGCTCCAGCGCGATATCCTTTACCAGATAGCTGAAATAATCAAAGTGGGTGGATGCCGTTGCGTTGGAGTCGCCATAGGTGCCATCGGCCACACGGTTATTGCCACGATAAACTTCGGTGGGTCCAACCGGGGTAAACAGATAATCCGCGCCGCCGATGCGATTATGAATGACCGTCGGTGCAGTGACCGCAATCGCGACAACTGCCGCCACTACAATCTGTAAAATGGCGCGTCTGTCGCGGCGCACAGCGATCAGCCACAAGCCACAGGCAGGGGCCAGAGCGGCGATTTCCAGCCGGGTAAACGTCGCTGCGCCGGTGGCGAATCCCAGCAGAACCGCACCGACCCATTGATGAGGATTGCGCCACAGCCACAAAGTCCCAAACAGGGCTAAAGTTGCCAGAATTAAAGCCTGTGAGGTGATGACAAAATCCGTGTCGTAAAAGACGCTGACCGGATAAACGGCCAGCAGAACGCCAGAGAGAATCCCGACATCGCGCCTGCCGGTAGCCAAGCGGCCAATGGCGATCATCACGCCACAGTTGATGGCTGCTAGGGCAGCGGTCAAGACGCGCAGAGCGCCAAGATTATCGGTGCGCAGGATAGAGGTGGCGATCAGCAGAAAATAGGGGAGGCCGGGTTGGTAAAAGAATTTATCGGGCGGGTAAGTGCCATCGGCAAAACCCAGGTACTGATTATAGTAGGTGTATTGATCGCTTCCGCGCAGCAGAGGGTCAAAAGCGGCGATCTGATTTGGCGCGTAGGCACGATCCATAATCACGATCATGCGATAACTGAAAGCGAGTAAGATCACTAACAGGGCAATGAGCCAATCACGGCGGGTGAAGATCAGGTTTATGGATGGCATGGCGTATCTTCTTCTGGTGAAAGCGCAATCCCCACGAGAATATAACAATCTCGTTGCTTGATCTATCCCCGATTTTTAAGGCAGAATAATAATCAGTCTTTCGGGGTGTCTTCAGATTGATGGGGGGCTTTGCTGAGTTGCTGTGATAATTTTGTTTGCTCTACGAGTGGGACGATATAAGCGTGGGCTTCTTCCAGAGTGGCTAGCAACTTCATGCGCTTGAAATTTGCCAGACGCATGATAATGTCGATCATCATTTTAAGGCCGGAACTGAGGCCGACACAGACCATTTCACCGGTTTTAGCATGGCTCAGACCGGGGCCATGACGTGCCTGCAGCCAGTTACGCGGCAATGTATGAGTTTGAGAGAAATCAATGATGGAATGCAGGGTGTGATCCATACTCTCACGGAGTCTGCGTTCTTCCTCGAAGGCCGCTATCAGATCGGGAATATCCCATGGGTCCGTAAATTCGTAGTGGAGGACGTAATTATCGTAAGTCAGTTTGACTGTGATTGGCATTCCAAACCTTGAATAATCTTTAATTGATAGTTTAATTATAGAGCATTCTCACTCAAAATCTAAATTGAATTAACTTTTTACCACCACTCAAAGGATTTCGCAGATGACAGGCAGGTTTCGTATTCAGGATATGGCAGGTTTAAGTATTTTTGTTTTTGGGATAGCGGCGTTGTTATTGGGTGCTGTAGGTATCCTGTGGCCGGAATTTTTGTTGCAATTGCTCCAGTTCGAAACAATAGACCGCGCTGCCCGTGCCAGTCACGATTATACGACCGTATTTTTAACGGCGTCATCTATGGCTTCATTCAATATGGGTGTTTATTACATTCTGGCCTCGTTGAATAATCTGCGGCAGTTTTACGGGTGGACTGTACCTTTCCGTATATTAACCTTTACCGTCTTTACGGTAATTATCGTGCTGGGTTATGCTCCGACGGGATTCATGGGGGTAGCAGTCTGGGAGCTGACTGGCGCTTTGCTGACCGCTGCAGGGTTGTGGTATGACCAGCGCAAACAAGCCTGAATTGGATGGACAAAAAACAGCGCCGAAAATTGGCGCTGTTTTTCTTACTTAATTTAATTTTTGGGTGTTAGGATTTTAGCTTATCCGCCCAAGCGTCGATCTGTTTGTTGGCTTCTTCGCGGGCGATGCCGTAACGTTCCTGGATTTTACCGGCAAGTTTTTCACGGTTACCCTGGATCTGGTCGATCTCGTCATTGGTGAGTTCGCCCCATTTTTCCTGGATATTACCCTTGAATTGCTTCCAGTTACCTTCAATACGATCCCATGTTGGTGAATTGTTGCTCATCTTAAAACCTCCTCGGCTTCATCAAGCTTTTTATATTCATTCGCGCTTATTTTTATTGCGAACTTGATTACATTAAACCATCCTGGAATGAGCAGAATATGGGAATCAGTTAAATCCTTTATGTGAAATGTAATATTCGACTATAAATTAGAAAGCAAAAAGGGATATCTTGACCGTGTACAAAGTACGCAGGCTATGTCCCTCATGCATCAATAAAGTGTTCCCCTAAAAGATCAACACCTGACTTACAGGCGCTTCAACATCCTTAAGGAATGCAGAGATACTGTCCGGCATTCACAACACGCCCAAACACGGAAGCTGGTTGAACATAGCTGAGATTGAGTTGAGTGTCTTTGCCCGTGTGAAGTTGCAGCGCCTTTATCCATCTATTTCAGATTGACTGAACACTAGATGCTCTTCATGATTTCTTCTCTGGATATGTCTGGTGTGACTGGGAAATTGATGCTGTTAGAGTCATCAAAGAGTAGTAACTTCTGTTGCTCCGGCACGATGGAACGGTACCATAATATGAACTCCACTACATATTCCAGACTTCCCCTGAATGTTACGGCCTCTCTGTTCTTATTAAGAGAGCCGTCTCCTATGATTTGATCGTTAACCTCCAGTATCCATCTCAGTAAATAGATCCTTTCAGAAATTGAAGTGTACTTAATTTCTATATTAGGCCAATGAAGAGACAATTGATCTACGAATTGAGCAGGGTTCAATTGCCATTCAGTTTCAGTTTCAGGGTCTTTTATTATAAATATATTCACGCTTCATTCTCACGATCCTGTCTGCTCTGTAATCGGCAGCCACGGTGACCAACTTGGAAAAGCATCTTCAGCCGGATTGTTGGTCAGATTGATAGGATTACCGCCATCGGCGTTCATCACATAGATTTCGTCGTTTCCATCACGATCTGTATCAAAGACGATAAAGTTGCCATCCGGTGACCAGTCAGGATGCCCATCAATTGCCGGATTGTCCGTTAACCTGCGCGTGTTAGCACCATCAGCATCCATCACGTAAATCTCAGGATTGCCATCCCGAGTGCTGATAAAAGCGATCTTTTCCCCGTCGGGTGACCAGGATGGACTGCTATCAACTAACTCGTTCTGCGTGAGATTAACCGGCTCGCCTGGATTGATCATATCCAGCACATAGACTTCATTATTGCCACTGCGGTCAGAATAAAAAGCGATTTTGCTGCCATCGGGTGACCAATCCGGCCCGTCATCATCAGCCGGGTTATTGGTGATCTTGATGGGTTTGGGATTTGGGTCAGTGAGATCCAGCAGGTAGATGTCGCTGCTCATTCTCTCGACAACGAATAAAATCTGACGGCCATCGGGGGAGGGAAAAATCTTCGAAACATCATCAAAGCCCTGATCTATAAGCAGAGGCATAAACGCAAACAGTTCATTATCGGAGCCATCCGCATTCATGATATAGGGGAATATGCGCTGTTCATGCTCGTTCCGAAAAGCCGAAAACGTGATCTGTCCCGTACCCGCAATCCAGCGTGGTACGGTGTCATAGAGATCATTCTGGGTTAAGTTGACCGGGTCAGAGCCATCTGGATTGATGACATAAATTTCTCCCGGCCCTCCGTCACGATCTGAGTAAAAGGCAATCAGGCTGTATGGGGCTGATGGGGTAATCGTAATAGTTGCATTCATCTCTTCGAAATCGAAAGGGTTTTCTGGCCCAAAGTCTGCCTTTTCAGGATGCACCAAAAATTCATTAAATTTGCGGGTTTGGTTGTACGGCCAGCGGTTTTCGTAACCTTCAACGTCTTGGGAGGGAAAGTAAATCTCCCCTCCTACTCGCCCAAAAGAAGGAATTAAACTCGTATCTGGATCGTTTGGGACTACCGATACACCAACTGCAAAACCGTGCTCAAACCAAAACGCAACACGCCCAGATGGCCCATCATCCCAAGTAATTGCATCGGGTTCTCCAAACTGGATTATGAAATCAGTTAGATTAGGGCGTGAGCCAAACAAATAAGTGACAGCCAGCGCTTGGATTGTATCTCCTGCTAAACAAAGTCGCACTGCATAGGGAATTCCTGGGGGGAATTGGGTAATATTGGGAAGCACAAAGCGGGTATCATAATCATCACCATGAATAAACAGGTACTCGTCGCTAAATGTGGAAAGTACTTGTTCGACCTCAGCCAGTGTGGATTGTCCAACGGTAATGCTCATCCACGACGGTCCCTCATCAGTAATAGCTTCTTTATCTTCATCACAAACAAGATCACCGGGAAAAACACGCAGATCAGCGCTGTCAACGGGTGTCGGTGTAGAGGTTGCAATCGTTTGTGGGCTGGCCGACAAAGCCATTAGCAGCGCCATCATCGCGACAGTAAATAGGGGACTCGGCTTCATTTTTACGATCCTGTCAGGTTTGCAGAAGGCATTCATGCGTTGATAGAGAATTCAGTGGAGCTTGAATTGTAGATTATAAACTAAAACCAGATGCTTAGTGTGTATACATAAATCCATCTTGTACGGACACGGCAGTGTCTTAGCCTCCCTGTGGGATGCCGTGTCCCTGCTATTTTGGGATATGTTCTAAATATTTAATGATTAAATTTGTTACATCGGCCTGTTTCTGCGAGTTTCCCAGCCCCTGAATCAGAAAAATGCTACAATAACAGACCTCACCTGTACGCGAATAGGCACTTATGCTCATCATCCTGTTTGGACAACCCGGCACCGGGAAAAATTTTACTGGCCGCGTTCTCGAGGAGTCGTTTGGCTTCCATTTCTATGATGCTGATGATGACCTCCCGCCGGAGATGCGCGCCGCCATCGCCAATAAGCAGATTGCGACCGATGCCATGCGTGCCGCTCATGTGGATAATATCGCTGCGCGGGTGAGTCAGCTTGCCCCACACTACGCCGATATTGTGATTGGGGGCGGTTTCTTCAAAGAGTGGATGCGCCTGCGCTTTTTAGAACGTTACCCTGACGCACACTTTGTCCTCATCGAAACTGATCTGCCCATCCGTGCGGATCGCCTCAGCCACCGTGACCATCATCTGGCTGACCTGGGTTACGCCAAAAAAATCTTCTCATTATTCGAGCCGCCGCGCATCCCCCATCATACCCTCAATAACAACGCCGACGGTGACCAGTCGCTACAGGCACAGATCACCAATATGCTCGCCGCCATCGAAGCCGCAACCCCGTAAATCAAAACGAGCGCGAACCCTCAATTTCGGTTCACGCTCGTTAAAACATACTGATTTTATTGGGTACGGACATGGCAGTGCGTTAGCCTCCCGGTGGGATGCCATGTCCGTACAAATTTTGTTTTGTAGGCGGGAATTAATCCTCGACCTGAACCCCACGCCAGAACGCCACATAACCGGTGATCTGCTTGGCGGCATCCTTCGGCTCGGGATAATACCATGCGGCCTGCTTGTTGGTCTCGCCATTGACCTCAACATCATAATAGCTGGCGAGTCCCTTCCACGGGCAGGTGGTATGCGCCGTGCTGTCCTTGAAGAATTCCTTATTGACCGCTTCTGGTGGAAAGTAATGATTACCTTCGACCATTTCCGTCTTGTCGCTTTCCGCCAGAACTACGCCATTCCATGTTGCTTTTGCCATCGATAAATCCTTTTAATATTCAATCAGAATAAACAACGCTATGTACCCGTTTAGAGCGTCAACTCTGGTCGATTCTTACAGGATTCACCAAATATTAAGGCTTTCTCATCTTGATATGCCCCCTTTCTCCCCATTGTGGGAGAAAGGGTTGGGGATAGAGGGGCAGGTTTAGGCCAGCTTTTTCACTGCGTCCACCAGGCCGAGAATATAACCGGTCGCATGGGCATGACCGCGATGATTCCAGTCACTATCATCAATCATGTGAGCCACGTGGTCATCAATAATGAAGCCGTCGAAATTCACTTCCTTCAGCGTTTTCATTGCCGCCACCACGTCCATATTGCCTTCACCCAGGAAACATTCCGCAAAGTTCGGAACCGTCCCCTTGACGTCGCGGAAGTGGACGTAAAACAGTTTGCCGCGCTCACCAAAGTAACGGAACGCGTCCAGCACACTCTGGTTGATGTCGTTATCCGCATAATACATTTCCGAGAAACACCCCATGCAGAAATCCAGGCCGTGATTCGGGCTGGGAGCGACATCTTCCATTGCTTTGCGGAAACCCTCGAACTGATAAAACAGCCGCGCAATCCCGCCCAATTCCGCCACGGGTGGATCATCGGGATGCAGCGCCAGCCGCACACCCGCTTCTTCCGCTACTGGCAGCACCGCGTTGGTGAAATAGCGATAATTCTCCCACATCGCATCTGCATCCAGTGTGCGCCCCTCAAACCCTTCGACCACCTGACGTCCCGCCACCAGCGGCTGATTAATCAGATCGCCATCATACGCCGTGACGATCACGCCACCACGCCCCTTGACCATCGGCGTACGCCACACGCCATTCGGCATCCAGTTGTAACCCAGCACCGGAATACCGGCTTTGCCGATATTGCGGATGGTCGTCTGATAATTTTCGATCTGCTCATCACGCCCCGGCAGACCGAGCATGGCCTTGTCGTAAAACCATGACGGCACGTTTTCCAGCGCCTCCATTTTCAGGCCATAACTTTCGGTTTTCTCCACCACCCGCCGCAGATCTTCATACTCCCAGTAACCGTTGTCGGAGGGCAGTTGCGGCGTATTCATCTGTACCCCGCTCACCCCGATCTGCTTGGCGAAAGTCAGACGTTCATGTGTCATTTCATTAAATTGACCTAAAGCTACACGCATTTCATAAATTCCTTTTTATCGATAAATTTTATGGGTATATACTATAGATGGATTGTAACGAGATGCCTTTGATGACGGTATGTCCATAGCAACCCGTTGCAGCAACCGAGTGCGTAAAAATCCTTTAATTGCCAATAAATCCTCTTTATGTTTGTTTTAAAAAACTAAACCACAAAATCTGACTTTAGTTTGATGACATCCGTGGCCGTTACGCCTATCGTGAGACACGGATGCATACAAGGGGATTAATCATGACCACTCGACCACTGGAACAACGCCAGACTGTTTACCGCGCCATTCAGCATGCCGACTATGAAGCATTGGCCGCTCTGCATGGCCGCCTGTCCGAAACCAGCCTCTACTGGCGTTACCTCAGACATACCGCGCCCAGCCGGGATGAACTCGTTGCTATGTGTGCAGTGGGGTCGCGTGGTATGGCGGTCATGTCCGGCCAGCAGATGGTCGGTTTTGGCTATTATGTGCCGCAGAACACTAAAGCTGAAATGGCGCTTTTGATCGAGGATAATTATCAGCGCCAGGGTCTTGGCAGCCGCCTTTTTCAGGAGATAGCCAACCACGCCCGCTGGGAGGGCATCACCACCTTTGAGGCCATTGCCTCTGCCGATAATCGCGGACTGGTCAGCCTGCTGCGCCGCAGTGGCCTGGAATATCGCAGCGAATTCGCCTACGGCTTCCGCGAAATCACCATCAACCTGGGACAATAAATCATAATAAAACACACCCCATCACAGGACTGTCCTGTGATGGGGTATATTGTTGTAGGGGCAACGCCTGCGTTGTCCACTTGTGTATGCCTTTATACGGAGCGATTATGCTTTTATCGCGACCAGTTGAGCCACACGCGTCGCCACCACTTTATCAACTTCATCGCGGCTCAAGTCTGAGGTGTTTACCAGCACGTCAAACTGCTCACGGTTCAGACGCAGAACTTCCACATCACCAATGGCGCGAACCGTCGCCGTGCGCAGACTCTGCTGACGCGATGCGATCTCACCAAAATATTCGCCGGAGCGCAGGATAGCCACCCGCCGGTCACTGGCTGATGTATTGTCAAATACCTCAACTTCGCCCTGCGTGACCACGTAAAAATCACCCGACGAATCACCCTGATTGATGATGACTTGCCCGTTAGTGAATTTCTCGGCCGACAATTGACCGCTGATTTCCGCCAGATTGCTCTCACTCAGGGTCGGCAGCGCTTTAGCCAGATACTGCCGATAAATACGCTCGACGCGGTCGGTTACCCGGTTGTCAATCTCCTCGCGGCTCAGTTTCGACCCGGCGACCAGATCAGCAAATTCCGTCTGATCCAGTTTCAGCACTTCGACAAAGCTGGTTGCGCGGATAGTCGCGGTGCGTGGCCCGGACTTACGCAGTCCGATCTCGCCAAAATACTGCCCGCTGTTTAAAGTCGCAATGACCTTTTCGCCCGTTGCCGTTTCCTCAATCACCTCAACCGTGCCTTTTGCCAGAATGTAAAAATCATCGGCAATTTCACCCTGTTTGATGATGCTGTCCCCGGCATTGTAACGCGCCGTTTCGAGCTGGGTAGACACGCGGATCAATTCGTCCTCGGTAAGCATGGGCAGCGCCTGCGCCAGATACTTATCGTATGCCCGACGCGCCACCATGAAGTAAGCAATCGCCGTCGGCCCGACCACCATCAGATTATAGAAAAAGTGCAGATAGGGACGCGCAGGCAATGAAGCATTCAGGCCGGGGAAATACGTACCCAGCAGACCATTTTTGGCGACAATGCCGAATTTCCCGGCCACATCATAGAAGGATACCAGTCCCGGTTCCTTGCCTGCCGGAATTGCCGTGACGATATTGCCATTGGCGACCGTCGCCCATAATTGTTTCATCCCCGCGTAAACGGGTTCCGTATCGAAAAAATACGTATAACTGATAAAGACATGCTCCACCGTGTGGACAATAAGGAAGGTCATTGCCAGCCATAACCAGAAACTGCGCGGGAATTGCACCAGCAGCAGACCCGTCACTACCCAGCCAAACACCTCAAATACCAGATGCACGATTTCAATATCCAGTTGACCGAACACCCCACAGGCGGCTGGCCCGCTGATCTGCTGACCGGCAATATTGAGCGCTGGTAACCCCTCGCCATTGGGCATGACGATGGTGCTGGTTGAGAAACTCGTCGGCGCGCTGGATGCGTCACGCAGACCCAATTCCACCGCGCGGGCGGCATTGGCATCATTGTCAATCGGTGGGGGACAGGCCGGTGTGCCATCCATAAATGAGAGCGTCCCCACCTGCGCGATGTGCTCACCCAGATGGCCGATCTGCAGCAGCATGAACACCGTAAAAATCGCGATCCAACTGTAATGCTCGACTTTCCACAGGCTTTCGAACATCATCGTGGGAATCCACGGCAGCAGCGCGAACAGCGCAATGATATACAGCGGCTGACCCATCAGTGTTAAGCTGATCACCGCCACGGCGGATGCGGAGGCGGTACCAATGACAATGTGTTGCGGCACCCGTTGGAATGCCGCCAGATTGATGATTGAGCGAATGTTTTGCACGATAGTTTCGATCTTTCCCTAATTTTGCGGAGTTCGGGTACGCTGCAGATTGCGGACAGCGAAATAGAAAAACACGCCGGTCACCACCAGCGTGAATAAGACAATCAGACCCAGGATCGGCAACCGTAATCCCCAGTCAGTCAGCGTCACCACGCGACCAGCAGGGGCCTCCTGCGCATACGACACCGCAACGAACAGATGCAGACTGATCAAAAAAATAAGGCTTGAAGCACGACGAATAATGCTGCGCACGAATTAATTCCTTCTCTAAGTGATGAGCATGAATTAATCATAGCTTAATTATCCGTCATGTTAAATTGAGGATCAAAACGGAAGAGATTATGATGGGGACAGAGACGTGTCTACCCGCTTGAATTTGACATAGTGCTATCAATCATACCCTGTTCCATATCGGGTTCATCTGCAAAATGATCGAGCAGGTGTTCCCATACGCCATTGTATGACACGTTTGATGCCGCTGAAGCAAATCGGTTGCGTCAGCGACTTGAATTTCATTACACGCCCAAACATGGAAGCTGGTTGAACATGGATGCGCAGAAAACGGGAATCAGTTAAATTCTTTATGTGAAATGTAATAGTTGACCATAAATTAGAAAACAAAAAGGGACATAGCGATTGCGCATAATGCGCACGGGTTATGTCCCAATGCATGAATAAAGCGTTCCCCTGACGATCAACCCGCCTGGACGGGTTATTTCGGGCCAATTAAGGAATGCAGAGATACTGTCCGGCATTCACATGATTGATGTTATAGATGCCATTTGCCTGAGCCAGCGTATAGACATTTACGCCATACCAGCGGGCAATGCTGCCCAGGGTATCACCATAGCGCACATAATAATTGGCGCGACAGTAAGCAGGTGGCGGTGGGGGCGGTGGCGGATAGACAACTCCGCCGCTGACACACAACACCTGACCGGCATAAATCCAGTTGGCATTTGGCAGATAGTTGATCGATTGCAGATAAGTCCAGCTTACGCCATACATCAGGCCAATGCGAAACAGGTTTTCACCATAACGCACGGTGTGATACTGGTAACAGCTACCACTGGCACTGTAATCTGCACGAGCGGTTTGCACTGGGGCAAAAGCCGCCAGCAGGCTGACGATAAGGGCTGCGGCGATCAGTGTGGTGAGATATCGCTTGACCCTGAGTTGAGTGGTGTACATTTGCGCCTCCTTCTTAGCACAATTTATAAACATAAGTGTACTCAGTTCAGCAAAATATGCGAATTTGCTAGCTGATGTATTAATAAAATGTCTTTGATCAGCCTGGGCATATCTGGGAACTGCGGACAGGCTTTTAAAGAATACAGTATTGAATGCTTTTTACCCCTGATTACCACTCGTTAATTGCTGTGGATGAGTGTGATCTATAGAAAGATTAATGTGAAATTGTTGGGCCTGCTGGGTGCATAAACGCTGAATGACCTGCGCAACGGTTTGATAATTCTTACGCCTGCGGTTTCCATACACAGGGATAGGTGTCTGTCAGATGCACAAAGCCAATTTTCTCCAGAATCAGGCGGCTCATCGGGCTGGCATCGACTGTCAGATAACGAAAGCCGCGCTGCCGGGCTTCATGTGCCCGAACGGCGACCAAAGCGGAATAAAACCCCTGTCCCCGGTAGGCATCCAGCGTAGCGCCTCCCCACAGGCTGGCAAAATCCGAACCGGTGTGAAAGCGAATCCAGGCAGAGCACACCGGTTGCTGGTCGGCATAGGCTGCATATAAGCTGATTTCATCCGGCTGGTGCTCAAATTCAGTCACCAGTTCGTCGGCCAGCCAGGTAAAGTCTTCACCATCGACCTGACTTTGAATGGCAAGCATGGCGCGGATACCGTCAGGGGTTTGAATCCGGCGAATATCGTGTGTAAAAGCGCGATTTAATATGGGTGGCTGACTCTCAGTATCGAGCACAACCAGCGCCTCGACCTCATCAATTTCAAAACCATGCGCTGCCAGCCGTTGTCTGAGGTCAAGCGGCGTGTCATGGCTGTAGAGCTTCCACTCCACAGCGTGACCCAACTGGCGAAAATAGGCCATTTCGCGCTCAATGATGTGATCGGCATTGTCTGCGTTGACCTGAGTGTACACAATCCAACTCTGCTGACCCGTCAGCGCAATATGGCGAATCACTTCAGCCGTGGCTTCGCGCCGGATACCGGGAAAGCTGACATTCTGGCGCTGCTGCTCGTCATATAAATTCAGTAAGTCCATCTATTCTGCTGTCCTTAAACGTGTTAATTGTTGAATTTATAGCATGAAAGCCTTGTCCGCGCACAAAAAAACAGATGTCGCGGTTGTGCAGACATCTCTTTCTGATCGTGAGCAGGCTGACTTTAAGCCGTTTCTCGCGGCTGTGCCAGCCTGGACAGCCCTTTGACAAGGGCATTGATCGCGGCCATGTAGAGTAATGCTTCCTGCGCATTGGTCGGGCGGGGCGTACAATCGCGCCATAGTTCGCTGTCGCTGTTGGCCCAACCGCCTTGTGAAAGCAGGGTAAAGGTCGGTAGGGTCGGAATAGAATATTGCATCGTTTCACGCTCCATTTCATAACGGTTTAGCGGATTAATCAGGCAGTGCGTTTGGCATAACGGCGCGCGTTCTTATGGGCTGGCCGCAGGTTGGGTAGACGAAGTGCATGGATTACATTCCAGCCAATGGCGCGTAAACGCATCAACAGGCCGGGTTGCTTCGGCAGTGATTTACGTGATTCTTTTACCAGACGGCGCATTTCTGCTTCCTTCTTTATGATCTCCATGCGTTCCAGCGCCATGTCATCATAGGCATTGCTGACGTAGTGATTCATGATTTTTTCTAGCTCCTTATACGTGTTTGTGACGACTTGAATTCACTGTACTGGTTTATCGTCTAGAAATCGCATAGAAACGTCAAAATAATTGCCGATTTCTTTCGGCGTAATCGCAGCGAGAGTGGTGTATTGTGAAGACAAGAAGGTATATAAGGAATGCACGATGACGATTTCTGAATTAATCTGGCGGCGGGAAAAAACAGATCAGCAGTGGGTATGGCCGACGGATACCACTAAAAAGCGGATTACAGTTTCAGGCAAGGACACCTTTGTTCTACCGGCAGATATCCAGGCGGTGGAAGTTTTAAAGGGGCGCGCGTGGCTCTCTTTCAATGGTGCGGATGTTACGTTGGAGCAGGGCGGACGCATGGAGTTTGCCGCGCAACGCAGCAGCGTGGTTATCACCTCGTTGCAAAGCACACCTGTCATGCTGGCTTTGTATGACTAAAATCGGTTAGAGGGGGCAACCCCTCCTTTTTCCCTCCCCCAGAGGATGGTCACAGCAATATGCTTTCATCCTATAGTAAAAGCATCAATATCAAACAGATTACTTTGGAGAGAAAGAAAATGATGGCGAGTTTGAATTTAAGCCGTTTCCCACTGTTTAACACACTTTTCGGCACTGCGAAGCAATCACATGAGACCGTTATCACCCGCGTTGTGGTGAGCGAAGACGATGCCTTTGTTTTACCGGCGCGCATCCGGATGGTTCGGGTGCAGGGTGGGCAGGCATGGGTATCGTATCAATCCAGCGATTTCTTTTTGTATCGCGGTCAGAAGTTGCAACTGATACAGGGAACCACCGCTGTGATTACCTCCATAGGTCGTAAGCCCGTTACGCTGGATCTGTACAGCCAGAAGCGTTAAATGCGACCATGACAATCACAGACAATGATCCAGGTGAGTGAATACCACACTCGCCTGTTTTTGTTTAATAACCCTCGACTTTGTGTGAGACCTGTAAAAAACCCGCAAAAATGGTTTATGTTCTTCACACTTTTGTAGATATTGTGACCCTCCAGGCATTAACACTACTCAAAGAAACATATTTTTCTATAAGGCTTAATGATAACAGGAGTATCTGCAATGGCAGCTCAAAGCTGGTCCAGCTGGTTACAGGATGTGATTAATGTGCAGGGTATGAACTTAAATCAGCGCGGCAAGCGGCACACGCATCGGATTAATATCGCGCCTGAGGATAGTTTTACACTCTCAGACTCGATCTATGAAATCCGGGTTGTGGCGGGTAAAGCGTGGATTTGCTCGGATAAAAAAGACCTGGTGGCGCATCATGGTCAGCGGATTGTACTTACGAAAAACGATGAATTGACTGTGGTGGTTCCACTCGGTCAAAAAACGCTGGTGATTGATGCGTACAGCCGGTCATAATATGTCTTACAAAAAAGAACAGAGACATTCCTGAAGAGTGTCTCTGCTGTCTTTTCCGCATTGAACGCCCACTGTTAGGCAGTACGGCGCTGGGTGTTGGCCTGGGGGGCAATCGCAGGTGTGCTTTTGCGTCCCTGGAACAGCTTACTTAAGCTTGTCAGCAGATTGAAACGGCTGGCAGATTGTGGCGCATAACCCGAAAACCGGGCTTCACGGTGTGCTCTGAGCGCAACGGTTTCAATACGTTCCTTAGCCATCTCATTGGCGGTATGAATTTCAAACCACGTCATTGTTGATCTCCTTCAATCCATGCTATGGATGTGTCTGTTATCACTTAAATTCACTTTACTGATCTTTCGTCTATAAATCGTATAGAAAAAGCAGCATAGACGCCTAATGTGCTGGCGTATAGGAAGCCCCATATACAATCAAGGGTAGACATGCTGTGTGTTTTCAGATTGATTTGAAGACGGGAAAATCAGATCAATGGTCGGTTGGTTAGGGGATGCTTACGTTTTCAGAAGTTGACACCTGTATGGTAAAAAAGGAACAGAGACATCCCGTAAGATTGTCTCTGATCGTCTTTTCCTGATTTGAACGCCCACCGCTTACGCAGTCTGGCGTTGTGCGTTGGCTTCGGGGGCAATCGCAGGTGTGCTTTTGCGCCCCTGGAACAGCTTGCTAAAAGCTGCTGCCACATTGAAACGGTTGACGGGGCGGTCAACGTATCCCAGAAGCTGGGCTTCACGCTGCGCGTTACGAACACCGATTTCAATACGTTCCTTAGCCATCTCATTGGCTACCTGAATATCAAGCCACATATTATTGATCTCCTCAGTTGAAAGCACGAGTAACTTAGCTCTTTGATGAGCGCTGAAATACGCTTTATTGTCAGTAATGAATATTTGCGTGTTTTGCACTTTAACTGAGACTGCTTGTATTCAGTTGTTAAATGTCCATGTTGCTGACGAATTTAATTAACAGCTTTGCAACCACATGAACTCGTATGATCCTATCACCACATTGGATTGCGTGTCAATAGCGCAATTGTGAATTATATCGCAACTCTTATGCGGCGCTAACCAATAAGCGGCCAGCACATCTGCAGGGACGGTCTGCTCATACTCGGAAAAGTTCATCAGCACCAGAATCTGCTTGTTGCGGATGAAGCCCAGGACATGCGGATTGCCGGTATCGAAGAATAAAGTTTCGTTGCCAGCAAAGGCCGGTGTGGATTTGCGTATCGCGGTAAGCTGGCACAGCGCCTGAAAAACACGGCCTTCGATAGTGTCCGCGTCGTGCCGTTTTTCAGCACGTTCCCAATCAAAAGCCGGACGATGCACCCAGCGGCTGTCTTCCGCTTTGATGGAGTCATGCTGATACGTGTAATCGTTGCGGGTGGCGATCTCATCACCGAGATAGAGCAGGGGGATGCCACCCGCGCTGATAATCAGGCTGTGAATCAGAATAATGCGCCGGACGGCATGCTCGATGTAAACCGCATTGTTCAGATCAAACGCTTTTTCCAGCCCGGCCAGTGAGGCCGCTGTGCCGCAGATGCGCATATCCAGGGTTTCCGGGTTGTAGTTGAAGGGGACGCCGCTGGCAAAACTGCCGGGGAAACCGCCGATAAAAAACTGGTTGAGAAACTGGCGATGGTCGAAGCCATTGATGTGCATATCGGCGGCATCTTCGTCGGCAAAGCTCCAGCCAATATCGTCATGCACGCGCACGTAATTGACCCAGGTGCAGCCATCCGGCAGTTTAAAGCGTTTGCTCATCGAATGCCGCAGCAGCTTTACCTCACGGGTGGCGAGTGCCTCCCAGGTGAGTGCCATCATGGTGGGGTTATACGACAGGGGGCATTCTTCAGGGCTGATATAACTGGCGACATCATCAGGATGCACGATGGCCTCGGACTTAAAGACCATCGCCGGGGCGACAATCTGCACCCAGCCGTTATAAGCCTGAATGATCTGATGCGCCTGGGGCAGATTTTCACAATTGGTGCCGAGTTGTTTCCAGATAAACGCGACGGCATCCAAACGCAGAATTTCGACACCTTGATTCGCCAGAAACAGCAGTTCCTGAAGCATGGCGCCGAAAACTGCCGGATTGGCATAATTCAGATCCCACTGGAAGTGGTTAAAAGTCGCCCACACCCACCGGTCAATTTCTGGCCGATAGATGAAATTGCCGGGTGCCTGGTCCGGGAAAATCTCGCGCAGGTTGATTTTATACTGGTCGGGGAGGGTGCGGTCAGGGAACATTCGATAGTAATCCTGAAACTCCTCCTCACCATTGAGCGCCTTCTGTGCCCAGGCGTGCTGGTCGGAGGTGTGATTGAACACAAAGTCCAGACACAGGCTGATTCCCTGCTGGCGAAATTCACGGCTCAACTGGGCCAATTGTCCCATAGTCCCCAGTTGAGGGTTGACGGTGCGAAAGTCACTGATAGCATAACCCCCATCATTTTCACCATCCGGCACCGCAAACAGCGGCATCAGGTGCACATAGGTGAGCCCAAGTTCTTTGAAGTAAGGAATCTTCTCACGGATACCCGATAAATCGCCCGCAAACAGATCCACATAACACACCCCACCCACGATTTTCTCACTCTGAAACCATAAAGGCTGCGACTCGCGTTGTTTATCGAGCGCTTTTAAGTCGGCTGGACGCTCGGCATAAAGTCGCGCGGCTGCGTCGAAAAGTTGTTCCAGGTGAAAGAAGAAATCGTACTGCTGACCGTAAAGGCTGTACAGCAGTTCAAAGACGCGGGGAAAATGCGTTTCCAGACGGGTGATGTAGGTGTGCAGGTCGGCAGGGTTGTTGATGATGGGTTTAATGCGGGGCAGCAAGCGCGTTAAGGTGCGTCGTGATTCTTTCGCCACCCAATCCGTATTATACATTGCGATTTATCCAGCTTGTGAGAAGGTCAATTTGTGAAGGCATGATGATAAATAAAAGAACAGGGAATAACAAGTTAATGCCTGAGACAGGCAAAGATTTTGACAAAATTCTTTTTTTCTTCATTTACAAACGTGAATAATTGATATAAAGTTGTTATATAGTTGTGGATTTAATTGTTTTGTAGTTGATTTCTATTGTTAGTTTATCGGTTGTCTGAGGGTGATTATGGTGCAATTTTTAGGGATATTCCTGCTGGCGCTGGGTTCTTTGTGGATGGCAGCACTGCTGGGTCTGGCGTTGGGTATGGCTCCGCTGCCGCTGATGATTACGTTGACGGTCGGCTATGCCCTGAGTGCGATCATCATCACGGTTATCGGTGCGCCGATACGGGATCGGCTGCTGCGAAGGCTGGGAATCTGCCTGAACTGTGACAGTCGTATTGGACGGATCACCCATCGCTATGGGGTGGTTGGGTTGGGTCTGCTGGCCCCGGTGCTGACTGGTGCGCCTTTGGCGACTGTCGTCGGCCTGACGCTGAGTATCCCGCCCCGGCGTTTAATCGTATGGATGACCGCAGGCGCGGCTTTATGGAGTGCGGTGCTGATGATCGGTGCGCTGCTGGGTTTCGCTCCCCCGATCCACTGAAGTTAACCGGATATATCTCACATTGAGTATAAGTGATCTTTTTCCTTTACCAATTCTCTCCCATCTCCAACGATAAACAGCTTAGAGTAATATCCGACAGCTACTTCCGAGATTTCCCGATTCTCAAAAACAAGTATTCGCAAAACCTCGATGGGTAGATAGCTCATTTCACTTGTTTCAGTAGTGCTATGGATATGGAGAGTATCGCCAACTGCAATACTGGCATAGGTCAATCCGTAAATCATCCAAGTGCTGTCATCTTCTTGGTAGACTTCCATTACTTCAAACACTTTTCGTGCCTCAGTATTTGTCATCGTTATGCCCTCACCAACTGAACATAGGTACAAATTTCGGGTTTGAGGGGGGATACCTAATGAGTGTATTGCTGGGTTTTGCTCCCCCGATCCAGTAAAGTTAACCAGGTTCATACCCGGACATAATACCCCTCTTACTCAAAGCCTGATTTTCCCTGGTTGCGAGAGAGTATATTCTGTCAGAGTTTTTAACATAATGATTTGATATTGAGCTACAGTTCTGTTGTGCGAACACATCTAAATCCGATGTTTGCACGACCCTGCACGGAATTATGACTACTCATATACCAACCAGCAGTGTGGTATGGATATGAATCATAGCTACCACCTTTAATCACTCGTAAATCATCAAGCACTGATTGATTCAAAGCAGAACGAGTTGATGTCCATTCAAGAATGTTTCCAGCCAGATTATATGCACTAATCCAACTTATATCTTCGTCAAAGGCATCAATCGGTGCAAGTTCAATGAAGCCATCATCCCATATACTCAAGGCTGACGCACCTTCCGAAACTAAGCAATTAACATCACAGTGATTTGTAATGTTACCATCAAAGACGTTACCCCAAGGAAATGTCGTACTATAAGAACCTCGTGTGGCATATTCCCATTCTGAATGTGTTGGAACTCTGGATTCACGCCATGCACAATAAATTGCCGCATCATAGTATGTGGCGTATTGGACAGGAATATCAGAAGGCTCTAGCGGCTGGCGCATCAGAGGGGCATCACTACACACGTCTGCCTCAACACAAGCGATATAAGCTGAACGTGAAACTTCAAATTGGTCGATATAAAAGGCTTCCATGCTCACATTAGAGACTTCTTGTCGTATTGTGCTAACAAAATCAGGATTACAGGGGGGATACTCCTCTGTAAGTGCTAACTGTTGACAGAGTTCAACAGCCTCATCCAATTGAACACCCATCTCAAATTCACCTGAAGGCACATAAACCATAGGAATGCCCCTAGCATCAATACGTATGTTAGGAATGTCATTTTCGCCTTCATCCTGAGCATTGACAACAGAAAACGTCATCAGCACCAACACGATCAGGGTAATATTAGATTTGACTGTTTTGTACATTTCTACCTCTGCTAAAAGTTATTTCGCACGTAGTTCTCCATCCAACGTCGTCTTACTTCGCTGCTTATGGTACATTGTCTTATCGAAGACTGCATTTCGCTGAGCATTTGGATAGCCATCATACATCCAATTCATGAACATGCCTGCCCGTGATCGGCGCACTGCTGGGTTTCGCTCCGCGATCCGCTAAAGTTAACCGGGTTCATACCCGGACATAATCTTCAGCTTACTTAAAGCCTGATTTTAGCCAATAATCCCTCCAAATACCTTTACAAACCCTGTTATAAAACGACTCTTGGCGCATTAGAACTGAGTGAACGTCCGATGCCAAGAGGAGTTTAAGATTATGTCAGAAGCAAAATCTCGTGCCAATAAGCCGGGTCGCAATGACAAGCCGCGCCTGAATCTGGTGGGGTTTGAGCAGGGTGACGAACGTCCTGAGATGCGCGTCTACGCCGTGGATCGCAGCTTTAAGCCGCTTGCCAGCGCTCAGGTCGATGAAAACGGGGGCTTTGACCTGTCCGCAGATGTGCTGAAAAAGGCGCATCAGGTGGTGATCGGCCCTGACCGTGAAAACCTGGACGACGTTGACCGCGAAAATCTGCTGATTTACCGTTCCGCACAGTTCAGCGAACTGCTGGCAGGCAATGCACAGATCAACATTTCGCGCCAGTTCTGGCTGTACTGGCACTTTGTCTACCGGTGTGTCAGCGGGCATGTCTCGCGCTGCTATCCATATCCCTGGTTTATCCGCGATCTGGTGTTGCAGGCCAATTCTGTCCAGCGGGCGAGTGTCGCCAAAACGGGTGAGGCGCGTTTGTTGTCGGCAAAGGCATCCGCTGCGAGTAACTGGCAGATCGCCAAACCTGCTAAATTTCTGCCGCTGCATCAGCGCTGTGATGTGGTGTGTAACGGCATCGTCGAAGTGTACCGGCGCACCTGCTGCTGCAAACCGTGGATCATTGACGACTTTCGGCTGCCCGATCTGCTGGATGAACTGGATGGTCTGATCCCACGCATCCCGGATATTCCGTGGCCCCCGCGCCCTGAACCAGACCCGCTTCCTTTCCGCAATACGCCAATTTTCAAGGAAGGCGCGCTGGATGAGTTTGCCCTCAATGCCAAGCGTGACCTGACCGCGCTACGCAGTCTATCGCAGCCGCAGGCACTCGAATATATTCAGGCGCGTCCCTATCTGTTCTGCCGCAATTCGTGTGGCACCCCCAAGAAAGTCGCTCAGGGCTTTATTAACCCTGATGGTAAATTTAATATCTGCTGGTCGGAACTGCTGACCTTCCTGACCTCCAACTGCCATTATGAATATGCTTATGTCGTCAAACAACAAATTAATGGCGTGTGGATCACCATTTATAACGGTATGGCCGCCAACATCTGGTTCCATTATGGCGATAATGCCTCGCTGGTTTCGTATCATCCCAAGGCACGGAGCTGCCGCCGCAATGATTTCCCCGGTGATGGTGCCTTCGCGTTGTTACAGGATGTGGGGGATGCGCACAGCTATCGCCTGAAAACCCCGAATGCGACTGCCTGGAACGCGGTGGGTGCAGCGGCCTACAATGATGGTCTGGCTGACCCGGCGCTTAATCCAGCGGATGCTCTGGGTCAATTGAAAGACCGTAACTGGGGCGGTACGCTCAAGCTACTGTATCACTTCAGCGAAGATATGAAGGACATTGGTGCGCGTTACTATCGCATCAGTGCCCGCCGCACCAATGCGACCGGCCAGCCGATTGGCGCGCCGACGTATTTCTCCGATGGGCTGGTGTGGAAGAAATTCTCCGGCGGTGGTGATGTTGAGCCGGTGGTGATGGGGCCGTTCAGCCAGGGTGGACAGGATAACCTGTACAGCATCGCTTATGATGCGGACGCCGATTGGCTGGATAACCAGTATCATGGTTTTATCGACACCACCGATTTCTCCGAAGGGCGTTATCTGCTGACGCTGGAAGTCTTTAACGGGGCAGGTCAATGTCTGCGGCCAACCGGCACCCTCAACCCGGCCAGCCTTGATCCGTCACTGCCGGGGAGCCTGGAAGCCGGGTTTACCTTCCGCCGCTGGTATCAGGAATTTGGGCCGACCGCAGCGGTGCCGCATGCCGCGCTGACGCACATGTTCTGGTGGGATAACCGTGAAGCGGTGGGACAGATTGTCGATCTGCGTAAAAACGGGTCACCGTCCGAGACACAGTGTCAGTTCCTGGAAGATGGCGCAGCCGCGACCTTCAGCGTGGGCTACCGGGCCTATCACCCGGAGAATATGTTCCTGCTGAACCATTCGCTGTGGTGGCGGCGTGGGCTGGGTGGGCCAACGGGTTATCTGGTGAACAGCAGCCCGTTGAATGTCGGCTACCCGCCAGCAGGGCCGGTAGGCGTCAGCCCGACCCATACTTTCGAGCAGATGCTGGATAATTCACCCATTCCGCCGAACAGTCCGCTGACCAAGTGCAGTTTCGCGCTCAACCTGTATCTCAATGTCAAGACCTTCAACGGCGAAGGCACGCTCAACGGTCTGGATGACTGGGACTACGCGGCCTTCGCGCTCGAAATCAGCTAACACGCTTTATACGTTTTGTGATGACAGGGGAGCTTCGGCTCTCCTGTTTTGTTTACACATGCTATTCAGAAAAATGAAAAATTCCTTAATAATCTTAATATGCTACTATCCTCTTAACATCCTCTGTGCTATGCTTTCGATAGTATATTCAATGAAAGCTAAACACATTCATGCCTGTTGAAAATGAGTGGTATGTTGAAGGTCGTATTGTAATTACGCGTCTGATCGGAACAGTGACCGTGGACGAAATGCTCGCCAGCGGCGACAGAGGTACGGTGATGATTGAATCCGGACAAGCCCCGGTTTACTCCCTGGTGGATGTCTCGCGGATGGATCAATTTCCCACGCGTTTAGTGGACATTAAAAGAATCTCCGAGCAGGGTGGCAGTGATAAATTGAGCAGGATTATCCTGTTTGGGGTCGCCAACCGCTTTGTTCATTTCCTGGCAAACATGTTCAGCCAGTTTATCAAAAGTGATTATGCGCTGGTCGATTCGCTGGAGGACGCGCTGGTATTGGTCGAACAGATGGAACAACGTCCGATTGACCAGATGACACAGACAACCCAGTAAGACTCCGATCCTGGTTTCCGCGTTAGTTTAAACTTCATTTTGTCCCTGATTATGTCAACTCTGGGCTTCACTGGACGAAAGTCCAGTGAGGTCTATCCGCCTTTTGGCCGAGCCAAAGACTGACCTTCCGCCAGATACCTCATAGCCTGTTGTGTGCCATAGTGTACCTATCAACAGATAAAACACAGGCTTAAAACACCATGAACACCTACTTCACCAATGAAGCTCAAAATCGTATGCAGGAAGCCCACAAAGCAGCTCGACAGGCACAGCTTGTGCGGGAAATCCGCTCTGCCAACCGGCTTCAATCCGTGAGTGAAAATCCGGTTAAAACGGTTAATCTGTGGTCGATGATGCTGGAGCGTTTGCTGGCTCCCAGCATTTTAGTAAATCTCAAGTCACAGAAGGCGACCCGATGATTAAAATGCTGCAACGTATCATCGAGCTGTGGCAGCCCGTCTACCATGCGAACCCGACGCTGACACCCTGCACACAGATGGGTGTGGGGATGATGCCGAAAGACAACCCACTCCGCAGCCAATATGAGCGGATGGCGAAGCATCAGGCGCTGATTGAAGCTGAAGAGCAGGCCTGCAACCAATTTTAGGCAGATTAGGGCGTGAACCAATTGACCGTAAAAGGCTACCCTTTTCATACAGAGCGCACAAATCGAACCGTGCGCTCTTGCGTTACAATTCCCTCGTAAATAGATAAGGAGATTTTTTGATGACACTTACAGCCGAAAATTTTGTGAATGTGGCGCATATGGATGAACTTAATCAGGCGGGTGCGCTGACGGTACAGGCCGGGAAGCATACGCTGGCTTTATTCAAATATGGCGAGAAGGTCTATGCTGTGGATAACCGCTGTCCGCATATGGGTTTTCCGCTGGACAAAGGCTCGGTGAAGGATGGCATTCTGACCTGTCATTGGCATCACGCCCGCTTTGATCTCGCCAGCGGCGGGACATTTGATCAATGGGCGGATGATGTACCGGCGTTCCCGGTAGAGATTCGCGATAATGAAATCTGGATTAACCTGACCCCGAGCATTCAGCCGCAGGCGCATCAGCAGGAACGTTTGCAGGTGGGGCTGGAGCGGGATCTGTCGCTGGTAATCGGTAAAGCGGTGCTGGTGCTGACCGAAGATGGTGACCCGGTGGAGCCGTTCCGCGCGGGTTTGGAATTTGGTACGCGTTATCGCCAGGGCGGCTGGGGGCAGGGGCTGACCATGCTCACGTGCTTTATGAATATGCTGCCGCACCTGAATGCCGAAGATCGGCCACGTGCTTTGTATCAGGGGCTGTCCGCCGTTGCGCGTGATACTGCCGGGATGCCACCGCGTTTTGGTGTGCGTCCGCTGCCGACGCTGGATGCGGATATTCCCACCCTGAAAAACTGGTTCCGTCAGTTTATCGAAGTGCGCGATGATGAGGGCGCGGAGCGCTGTGTCATCTCTGCGGTTAAGGCCGGTGCCAGCCAGCAGCAACTGGCCGATATGCTGTTTGCCTCGGTGACGGATCACCGGTATATCCAGGTCGGGCATCCGGCGGATTTTACCAACAAAGCGCTCGAAGCGCTTGATCTCACCGGATGGCAAAATGCCGAGGTGGTTCTGACCAGCCTGGTACGCAATTATGCGGTGGCTCCGCGTATGGAAGAATCCAACGAATGGCGTAACCCGATTGATCTGATTGCTATCCTCGAAGCGACGTTTGAGCATCTACCGGACGCGCTGGACGAGGGCAGGGGGCAAAGCTGGTCAGCGCGGGAATCGCTGGTCAACAAGCTGCTGGATGATGATCCGCAGGAAAGCGCCGATTGTATGGTCGAGGCGCTGCGTAACGGTGCGACGATGACGCAGTTAGCCGAAAGCGTGGCCTATGCCGCGGCGCTGCGCATCGCACAATTCCACACCAGCAATGAATTTGGCGATTGGGATACGGCGCTGCACACCTTCACTTTTGCCAACGCGATGCATCAGGGTTTGAAACGTGCGCCGTCGGTAGAATTGCTGCGCGGTGTGTTTGACGCGGCTATGAGCATTTATCTGGATCGCTTCCTGAATATCCCGGCGGCGCGGTTGCCACGTGTGAACGGGCTTGATCAGACCCCGGATGCGCTGCTGGCGAGCTTCCCCGGTTTGCTGAATCAACAGCAGCAGGTGAATGAAGCCGGTAAGCTGGTATCCGATTATCTCAATCACGATGGCGATGATAGTGAACTGCTGGCAATGCTGGGCAGGTTGCTGCTGCGGGAAGACCGCGATTTCCACACCATTCAATGTGTCGAGGCGGCGTTCAAACAATATGATTATCTGCAAGGCACGGAAGCCGGGACGCACGTGTTGATCGGTGCGGCACGGTATCTGGCGGCGCACTCCCCGACAGTACGCGCTCAGGGACAGACCTATACCATCGCACGGCGTTTGCATCGTGGCGAGAAGGTCTTTGAGGGGTAGAGGCATCTATTAAAAATCGCAATAATTTAAGATCAGGGCGATCATTTAAAGACCGCCCTGATGTGTTTATGTTGATATAAACAATTTTTACTCAGACGGCAACGGCACGCTGCTGGCGCAGCCAGACAATGGCAATATTTCGGCTGAGAATGGTGAGGTTGCGCGACCGGTTGTGCTCCTGCAGGCTGAGTGAAGGACAAATCAGGATTTCCCCGCTGTCGGGGTCGGTTTCCAGCAATTGCCAACCTTCATAACGCTGCGCGACTTCCACCTCATGATTCGCCATAGCACGTTCTTTCGGGATCATCGGTAACCGTTCTGATAACGACTTCATCTGTTTCCCTCCTGTCACGATTGTGACCTGACACCTCGAAGAAGTGACATACGCTGAAGCATCGTTTGGCGATGGATAGCCGTGAGGGGTAAGGCTTAAACCGGGGAATGATAGAGGCAGCAGTCTGGTTTTCACCTGCATCCATGACCAGTGGATAATGTAATGCTTATTGACAGTATAGCACGGAAACATCTGAAAATTACACGCACCTGCGCAAATCAAAAAGACTGCATATCTGTTTGTGGAAGAATAAATCATGCCTCACCGGAATGGACTGCTAATGAACGTCAGTTTTGGATAATCTTGAACTTCATGTAGAGCTTCTGGCCAACCTCGATAGCATCGTAGGGATGCCATCGTTTAAGCGTTGAACTGACGTTCTGGTTTTCCCGCATAAGCGCGCTATGCTTAAGGTATCTTACAATTTAACTAAGGGCAATGTAAATCATGCAACGTCGATCTGCTGTTCTTCTCATGAGTTTTGTCTTTTTGCTGATTTTTTCGTCATTGGGAATTGTCTCGGCAGATGATGTCCCGCGTTTTCGGGTGTATTTAGCATTCGAGGATGGTCCGACAGATGCTTATACGCCGGAAATCCTCGATATTCTGGCGCAATACGGCGCACATGCCTCGTTTGTGATTGCGGGCGGGCAGATTGCCGGACACGAATCCCTCTTACAGCGCGAAGTGAGGGAGGGACATGCCTTGATAAATCACCTGTGGTCAGAGCCAGGCGTCTATTCCGGAGCGCCTGCCGAGCCGGTGATTGAGTCGTATCAACGTACCGAAACCGCAATTCGTGAGGCATTGGGGGATATGCTGCCGATCTACGATGCACAGACCAAAATGTTCTGGCAACCGGGTGGCGCGGCACAACCCTTCCCTGTAACCGATGGCATCAATGTGATTACGTACAATTGGAATGTCAACAGCGATGATTGTGGTTGGGCAATGCCGGATACAGTTGATCTTGACACCTTTGAATTTGACGAGGGCGTGATTGCGAATATTCTCGGTGATCCGGTATCTGTCGGGAATTTCCATAACCCCTACAATGCCTATGACTATGGCGACGGTGTGATTATCA
>JBBSQD010000027.1:0-37172 GCA_038258185.1 Aggregatilineales bacterium
ATGCGGATAGCACCGCTCTTGCCTTCACTGTCGGCCATTTCCTCGGATGGCTGGAACAACAGGCGAATCTCACCGGGAGGGCGGTTTTCCATGCTGTTCAGCATCTTAGCGACCCCCAGCAAAATCGCGGTGTGTGCATCGTGACCACAGGCGTGCATGACACCGGGTGTCTGTGACGCATAGGGCACATCATTTTCTTCGTGGATAGGCAGCGCGTCCATATCGGCACGGATGCCAATCGCCGGACGACCTTCGCCAATACGCGCGACGACACCCGTTTTGCCGACACCGGTTTCGGCCTCAATGCCCATTTCATTCAGCACTTCAGCGACGAGCTTCGCTGTGCGGAATTCCTGAAAGCCAAGTTCCGGGTGCATGTGAATATCACGGCGCCAGGTGATAATCTGTTCTTCAAGCTCTTTTGCTTTTTCCAGCATATTACTTACGACCATGGGTCAATTACTCCTTGTTTTTCTTAATACTGAGACCGCTGATTTGAAATAATCAGTATCATTTGTCCCGATTACAACGCTCTACGAAATCCTTAAAGAGTGGCAGGGTACTATCCAACATGCGCTCCGGGTGGAATTGTACCCCAATCATACGGCCATCGGTGGACTCAATGGCCTCAATCACGCCGTCCGGACTAAAACCAACGGCATCCAGACCGCTGCCGATATCGGCTATCGCCTGGATATGATAAGTGTTAGTGATCAGGCTGTCAGTATGCATGATATGTTGCAGGCGCGAGTCCGTCTCCAGATGGACTGGATGATTTTCTCCACCCCGTCCAGCACTGTGAATAAGGCTGTCTGGCTTTTGGGCGTTTACATCCCCATAGATAGTGCCGCCAGCCTGTGCATTGATGAACTGCATGCCATAGCAGATGCCTAAAACGGGCTGCTGATCCAGCGCGTGAAAAATCCACTCATCATTCTTACTACGAACCGGGTCGACAGGTTCTAAATCTGCGGGAAGCTGCCCCACCAGACCCTGCGTGATGCCGGGGCCTCCAGTGATAACCAGCCCATCCAGCAGCGCCGTGAATTGTTGCGCCGCTTCGGGGTCAGTCAGAATGGGAACGATGAGAGGCAGGCCACCTGCTTGCTCAATGGCGCGAATGTAATGCTGATCCAGCATTTGCCGGCCTTTTTCGTAACTGGTGGTAATGCCGATGCGTGGACGATGAATCATCATTTAATTCCTTCACACAGAGTAAGTATCTGGTAAATCATTCAGGAAAAGCACGGTGTCGCCGGGTTGCAGATGCTCCTGATACCAGGTGACGGATTCCGCTAAAGTGTTGACCACCTGTAAATTCTGTGCTGAAAAACCCGCAGCGACCAAACCGTTTTTGATGGGCTGGGTTTGCTGCTCCCCGACGAGTATCACATCGGTGGCGTAACGGGCGGCAGTCTCGCCTAATTTCTGGTTTTCGCTTTCCATCAATTCGCCCAGTTCGACCATGCCGGGGGTAATTAGTAAACGGCGACCCTGCGTGTGCATCCCCAGTACACGCAAAGCCTCTACCGCGCCGACTGGATTGGCGCTATAGGCATCATTGATGATCGTGATTCCCTGTGCGGTGGTCTGGCGCACCAGACGGCTTTCGGCAGGTTGCAGATTGCTAACACGCCAAGCAACATCTTTAAGGCTCATGCCTTCATGGAGGGCAATCGCAGTTGCCAACAGAATATTGGTGATATTGTGCTGGCCGAGAAGCGGTGTTGAGAATAATTCGCTTTGTCCGCTTTCCATATCACTGACGGCAAAGGTCATACCGTCGAGTGTTTCAGAAATCCCGGAAGCGATCAATCGCGGCCCGTTAGGTGGAGTATTCTTCGGGTCGATTTCTTTACTGATAGCAATCCGTGTTTGCGGATAACCGCGCTCAAACATCTCACGGATATAAGGATTATCCCAGTTAAATATGCCCACACCATCTGCTGGAAGGGCTTTGATAATTTCGTATTTGGCTTTGGCGATATTTTCCACGCTGCCAAAACGCTCTAAATGCTGTGGGCCAACTTCAATCACCACACCGATTGTCGGATGAGTCAGGTCGCAGATGCGTTTAATCTCACCTTCGACATACGCCCCCATCTCGCAGATGAAGTAATCCACACTCAGATCATTGGCAAGATCATTGTTAATCGCCAGACAAACCCCCATCAGCGTATTGTAGCTTTTTGGCGTGGGGTACGCCTTGAACCGTCCGTTGAGGATATGCGCCAGATAGGACTTTGTGCTGGTTTTGCCATAACTGCCGGTAATGCCGATTACGGTCGGGTGGACAGCTTGGAGTGTGCGCTGCGCCTGCTGGATAAAACGCTGGCGAAAGTAAGCTTCCACCGGGGTCATCAGCAGATTGCCGCCAATGAGGATGAGTGGCGCGGTGAGCAACAGCACTAAACCTGCCAGTGCCACAATGAGAAAAGGTGTTTCGCTCATGTCAGGCAATGGCAGCGCGTTGAGCAGGGTGAGATACAGCCAGAAATCGAAGGCCGCCAAAACGAAAGCCGCTGCTAACATGCGCTTGACACGCGCAGTGCGGCGCAAAGGCTTTTTGACTTCCGTTTCGCGTGGCGGCCAGATAGCAATCGCGCTGGTGATGATGCCGATCAGGCCGAGCATAAAATCCCCCGGCGCTTCACTTAGCAAAAAGCCAAATACGACGCTGGCTGTGAAGGCGACAAGCGGACGTGTCGGCAGCCAGCGGGTACGCTGCGCGAACAGCCAGCGCAGATAGCGCCCACTCATATATTCTTCAATTTGGTAGAAACGCGCCTGTCGGTAGATACGGAAACATGTACCGACAAACCAGATGATGGCGATAATGATCGGCATTATGAAATCGATACTTTGCTCAATGGATGTCTGTTATGGTCTGTACAGCGACCTGAGTATATCAAAAGAATTTGCGATATGCCTGCATTGTCAGAATATGCTCAAAGCCAATGTGCTTATATAAACGGATCGCTTTTTCATTGTCATCATTGACGGTAAGGTCAACGGTTTGCGCCTGCGGAAAGTCCATCAGCCAGCGGGTAGCAGTTGCGATTAACCGTGTGCCCAGACCTTTCCCACGCGCATCTTCAGCCACACCCAGGAACTCAATATAACCTTCGCCGCCATTGTCCAGCTTCGCGAAGATATAACCCTGTAATTGATCACCTTCGGTAATCACAAATGCCTTATGCTGTTCGTCAAGCTGATCAACAAGCTCCTGACCGGTGTAATAAGTATTAGGAAAAATGCTGTTGTGCATGTCAACAAAAGCAGCATATTGCTGAGGCGTCATTGGGCTGGCCGTGGGTAAGTCCGGTAAGCTGGTAATCTGATCCCGCTTTAGACCCAGGCAGGCCGCGCCTACAATGGTATCAAAGTGATGCCGCTGTGCAAATGCTTTCAGATTTGTGTTTCGGACATCTCCCAGCACTTCATATGATTTGAGGCCATCGGGGATAATCTGCTCCAACGCTGCCTGATAGATTTCATCGGCATAATTATGCCAATCGGTATGGTCGATGAATGGCCCATGAATCCAGGCACGCTGGAGTTCAGTACCGACATCTGCACCGAGAAAACCGATGAGCTGATCGCCATCATAGCCCAGCAGAATCAGATTCTGCCAGTTTTCCCATTCCTGAATGCTGGCGGCAATATCAGGCGCGGTCTCGCCAAAGTAAGGGATATGGTGCGTTGTGTCCTGCTGCATATGCGCGATAAAAGCAGCCACAGTATCCAGATTTTCGTCAGTGAATTTTTTAATGTCCATAGATCAATCTTGTTTGAAAAAATAGTCAATAACGCGAGTGGCATCCGGTAAACGATCGAGATAACTGTAGTGGCCGGCATCGTCGTAAACCACCAAACCAGCATCTGGAATGAGCTGTTCCAGCAATTGCCCCTGCCACAACGGGGTGTCTTCGTCCTGAGCACCCCAGATCAGCAGCGTAGAGAGTTTGACCTGCGTCGCAAAGGGCAGCAAATCCTCATTCACCACTTTGACGAAAGTTTCGCGCATGGTGCCCTGCGCCGCTTTATAGTCCGTTGAGCCGTAGCGCTCGCTATACCATGCGCGCAATTGGCTTGCCTGATTTTTTAACCCGATGGAGCCGAGCGTGTTCAGCACCAGTCGATAGGTTTTCAGACGCAGATTGGCCGCCTCTGAGGACTTGAAGGGCACACCTGCGCTATCAGCTAACGCCATCTTCAGGAAGCGATCGGCATGCTGCGCGCCAAGAACCAGGCTTAAGCGTCCGCCAAACGAATGCCCGATGAGATAGACTTGTGACAGCTCGTGAAAATCGAGATAGGCTAATACCCAATTCGTGTAGTCACGAACAGACCAGCCCGTTGGCGGCTTATCCGTTTGACCAAAACCGGGCAGATCAGGCACATAACAGCGATAGCCGAGTGCTGCTAAACGTTCCGCCAGCGGTTGCATCAACTGGAGATTGGCGCCCCAACCATGCAGCATAAGCACAGGAACCCCCTCACCGAGGATGATTTCGTTGGTGCGGATACCTGCGATGGTCACAAATGTAGTTTCTCGAATCATTCGACCTCGATCTGTGCACCCAAAGCCTGTAATTTCCCGATCACACCCGCAAAATTCTGCTCGATGGCCTGCGCATTATCAATGGTGGATGTACCCTCCGCAACCAGCGCTGCCGCCAGCATTCCCAACCCCGCACGAACATCTGGCGAATCCATGTAGATGCCATACAGCGGTGAAGGCCCGACGACGATGGCCCGATGCGGATCACAGAGAACAATCTGCCCCCCCATTGCTTTCAGCCGATCGACAAACAGCAGACGATTATTGAACAGTTTCTCGTGGATGAGGGAAGTACCACGTGCCTGAGTGGCGGCCACTGTCGCGACTGCTGTCAGGTCGGATGGGAATCCCGGCCAGATAGCTGTCTCGATAGACGAGTCGACATCTTCCTCACGGTTGGAGATGCTGAGTGAATTGTGTTTAGGGACAAAAATAGTCGTTTCGTCCAGGTCAAGCTGAATGCCTAGCCGCTGATAAATTTTGCTGATCATGCGCATGTCTTGCAGGCGAATGTCGTTAATCTGAACGCGGCCACCACACAATGCGCTAATCGCAGCGATGCTGCCCGCTTCGATATGATCCGTACATAAGGTAACATCCGCGCCCTCTAACGCAGTCGGGCTGATGACTCGCAGCAGATTTGAGCCAATGCCTTCGATGTGAACACCCATTTCTTCCAGCAGATTAGCCAGTGCGGTAATGTGTGGCTCACAGGCGGCGTTCTGGATAATCGTCTCTTTGCCGAGCGTGGATGCCAGCATCAGCACCAATGCAGTTGCGGTGACGCTGGCCTGCGACAGAATAATGTCTTTAAGATCCCAACGCGCGATGCGACACTCGACTGCGCCATTGACCGTCACCACATCAATGCCGAGGTCGCGTAAGGCTTCCAGATGGGTGCGAATGCGGTTGAGCGGAAAATCAAACTCCAGCCGGACATGCTGACGGCGCACAAGAATCGGTGCCAGCAGCAGTAATGAGCCAATTGAAATTTCGGTTTCGGTTTCGGTGAGCACACGCTGGGTCAACTGTTTGGCGTGAATTTCGACAGTGTGCTCATCGACATTTTTGACACACGCACCCAGCCAATCTGCCAGTTTAAGCATGGCGCTGGCGCTGGTCGTTTTGGGAATGTTATGCAGTGTAACTGGTTTGTCAGTAAGCAGGGACGCGGCAATTAAAGCAATCGCGGCATTGGTGTTGCCGGATGGCTGGTAAGTGCCGTTGAGTGGTTGTTGGCCTGTAACCCGAATTCGCATAAGCTCTCGTCATTTATTTATCAGCAGAGCATTATAGCATTGTTGCCTCTACAGAACACTGAGAGATGTGCGACAGGTGCATAAAATGCACCCATCACACAGGCATGTTTACAGCAGGTTTACGTTGGGAACGCGTTCCACATCGTCAGGCGTGCCGCGTTTGCGTTCACCAATTGGCTTGACTGGCGGGCATTCCCAGGCTTCAGCGGCGGTTTGTGAACGGGTTTCTGTGAACTTGGGCAGAATCCCGCAGGCGAAGCATTTATCGCGGCAATCCACGCGGGTTTCGCCTTTAATGCTCATCAGATAATCTTCGACCAGAAATTTCTTGTGGACTGCCGCGTCGATATGATCCCACGGGAAAACTTCATCGACGCTGCGTTCACGGTGATTATAAAACCACGGGTCGAGGGTGGCTTCTTCAAAGGCCTGTAGCCATTTATCATGAAAATGCTGATCCTGCCATGCGTCAAATTTGCAGCCCAGTTCCCAGGCACGGGCAATCACACGCCCGATGCGCCGGTCACCCCGGCTGAGGAAGCCCTCAAAGTCGCTCTCATCGATATTGTTCCAGCGCAGATGCAAGCCATGACCGCGGATCTGATCTCTGAGCAGTCCTTGTTTAGCGCGAACCTGATCGCGAGTATCCTGAGGCACCCATTGAAAGGGCGTATGCGGCTTGGGGATGAAAGTGCTCACGCCGACATTGACATTGGCTTTATTACCCAGAATGCGCTGGCCTTCGCGCAGAACCGCTTTACAGAGGTGGATAATCGCCCAGACATCCTCAAGCGTTTCGCTGGGATGGCCGATCATGAAATAGAATTTGATGGTGCGCCAACCTCGTGAGTAGACCGCACGGGCGGCTTCTAAAACCTGCTCATCCGCTACATACTTGTTGATCATGTTGCGCATTTTTTCGGTGGCGGCTTCGGGCGCGAAGGTGAAGCCGCTGCGGCGGGTATCGCCGAGCTTGTCGAGCAGATCAGCGCTGGCGGTTTCGATACGCAGGCTGGGGAGGCTCATGCTGAGGCCGTATTGACCGTATTTTTCATTGACTGTCGTGACCAGCTCATGCACATCGCGATAATCCGACGACGACAGGCTGAGGAGGCTGATTTCCTCATAGCCGGTGTTTTCCATAATCTCGGCAACTGCATCAACCACTTCCTGCACAGAGCGCTCACGCACCGGGCGGGTGACCATCCCGGCGTGGCAGAAACGACAGCCACGGGTGCAACCGCGCATAATCTCAATCGGCGCACGGTTGTGAACTGTATCAATATTCGGCACCAGAAATCGCGTAAAAGGCGGCGGCAAAACAGGGACAATCCGCTTTAAGACTCTGGCAGGAGTGTCGGGTATATTGGGGATTGTCTCCGCGACCAGGCCTTCATGAGTGTAAGTCACATCGTAAAAGCGCGGCACATACACGCCTTGAATTTTCACGAGTTCGCGCAGTTGTTGTTCGCGGGTGGCGTGGCGCATTTTTTGCAGTGATCGTGCGATTTCGACCATAATTTCTTCGCCTTCCCCAATCACAAACGCATCAATAAAGTCGGCCATCGGCTCCGGGTTATAGCAGGAATGACCGCCAGCAATCACCAGCGGATAGGATTCGTCACGGTCACGGCTGCGAATCGGCATATCCGCCAGGTCTAAAATATTCAGGGCATTCGTGTACAATTGTTCGTAGGGGAGGGTGATGCCGAGCAGATCAAAATCGCGGATGCGGTGCTTGGTTTCCAGCGAGTAGAGCGGGATATCCTCGTCGCGCATGATCTGTTCCATATCGACCCAGGGGCTGAAGACGCGCTCCGCCAGCATATCGGGCTGTTTATTGATCTGATCGTAGAGGATCATAATGCCCAGGTTGGACATCGCCAAATCGTAAATATCCGGGAAGGCCAGCGCGACTTTGACATCGATTGAGTCCCAGTCCTTGACAACGCTGTTGTACTCACCACCGACATAACGGCCCGGCTTTTCGACCTTTAGCAGCACGCGGTCAAGGATGTTTTCGATCTGTTCGGGGTGCATACAGCGCTCCTGGAAACTTGTTTAACAGTAAGACGATACAAA
The DNA here is from genome assembly GCA_038258185.1 of Aggregatilineales bacterium. Classification (GTDB taxonomy): domain Bacteria; phylum Chloroflexota; class Anaerolineae; order Aggregatilineales; family Phototrophicaceae; genus JAIOHN01. The sequence goes on from JBBSQD010000027.1 coordinate 7,906, forward strand.
GGCATAACATGCAGAAATATCACAATTCTTTAGAGCGATTATACCGTTTTGCGGGGGCCATGTGTAGGAATGTATGGAAAATAAGCCTCTGTTTTATGTTTCTGTATGGTGGGCTTGCTATAACACAGGCACAGGATGACCGTCCACCCGTGATTAATGCGGAGAATATCGAACAGTTGCAATCAGTGGCGCAGATTGATTTCATTGCTTTTGAAGCACAAGGCATTCTTATCAAAAACGGGCGATTTGCTTTGCGGGATGATGGGCAACGTTTTGCCATTACAGATACACTCGGCACCATTTATATTCTGGACGAATTTGACTTGTTCGATGCATCTTATGATGTCAGCGGTGCGGATGGCCTTAGTGCCGACCCATTAGAGATTGCTTTCGGCCTGGATTCCGACATTGCTTCAATTCATACCGATGGCAATCAGTTTTATGTGGTTCAATTTAATTATGAAACACAGAATTTTCGAGAATTGCCATTTGATGAGGTTTTATTAGATTTATGGTGGTCAGAATCATCGCTCAGGGTGGAAACAGAAAATTCCATCAGTGCTATCGCGGACGATGAATTAGAAATACTATCGCAGACGTTTAAAGAGGATGCCGAGTCCATTATCCGCATCGGGCGGATTGAGCCACCATTAGCAGTCACTGTGACGGAAGATGGTCGAGTGAAGCGCTGGAATATGGAGACAGGTGAGATTACCGCAGAAGTTCAGATCAATGGTGCGTTACCGATCTATGGACAGATGAATGCTGGCGGAGATCATTATCTAGTGTGGCGTGATCCGCAGTCGGAGGCACTGCATCTGCTGGATTTAGAGTCAGGTGATGATCAGATTGTGGTGGCATTGGATGGTACGTATATACCGTTTATTTTCCTCACAGCGGATGCGGATGTTATCATTGGCGTTCATGTGGACGAGGAACCCATCGTGGTCGCATGGGATGTGGAAACAGGCGAACAATACGAATTGGGTGAATATCGCCAGTGTAATCGTCCACCGGATATGGTTCGGCTCAGCACAGATGGCACCACGCTGGTCATCGGCTGTGATACGGGCTTAGATATCTGGCGTGTGGGTAGTCATTAAGTTAAGGTGGCAGTGAGGGCAGAATTATGGATTGGTTTGAGCGCTTAACCAGTAACCCTTTTATCGATTCGGTTCTGCTGGCGGATAATCAGGGTCATATCTTACGTTCAAATCGGACATTACGCAGCGATAATGAAGTAGCTGCATCTATGCTGCAATCGGCTGAGGTGTTGGCGCAAACGCTGGCAGAAGAACTGGGTTACGGCGCGGCACAGATGTTGCAGATTTCGACTCATTCAGAACACATTATGCTGTTCCCTATCGAAGACTCAACTTATTATCTGGTTATCCAGATTGCCCGTACCGCGCCTTTGATGCTGGTTATGGTCGATGTTGAGCGGGCCATAGAGGAAATTGCGCTGGATGAGATGATCACCGTGCGCCGCATTGACCAAATTCAATCCGATGATACGCCTGTACTGGATGCAGCAGAGCTGATTGCGGCTGTGCAGGACTGGCTGAGAGGGAAAGCCTCTGAATAATTTGTAAAATTTACGCCTTTCACAATTTCTTATGTTCACAGATTATGCTAAAATCTGTTATAATTTATAATAGTTAATTTTCCGTTAAATAAACATAACTTTGGTGGGTTTATCGTGCCGCATTTAAATTCTCAATACTCAGCAGAACAAGATTCTCCGGACAAAAATAACTCGAAATGCCCCTACTGCCATCGGCGTTTTCATACGCCCGATGAACTGACTTTGCACATCGTCACACGGCATACCCAGAGTGGTATCAAACGTGGCGGCCCTGCTCAGGCTGGAAGCGGTAGTAAGTAAATTTCGGACTATGTCTGAATACGTTTTAGCGTCGCCTGATAACGGATGTCTCGCGCTTCTGGACTAATGTGTGTCGGGTCAACTACGCCGATGTGCTCAAGGCAGTATGAGGCAGCAACCGCGGCCTTTATCCCTGCTTCCAACAGAGTATTCTCCTGAACAATGGCCGATAGAAACGCCCCACAATATGTATTCCCTGCTCCAGTCTGATCAACCACCTGATCTATATGTGTCGCGGGTATCGTGTATTTTTCTCCCTGCTGATTGCCAACAATTGACCCATGTTCTCCCATACGAATGGCTACGATCTGTGCGCCATCATGCAGCATACTATCCAGCAAAGCCGCGCTGTTTTGGCGTCCATAGATAGCCTGTGCTTCGGTGAGATTGGGCGAGACAATATCAATTTTGCAATCGCGCAGAGTCGCTTGAAAATGAGACTTGTTCGCCGCCGTCATGATCTGTTGTGCGGGCTCCCACAGGATAGTTTTGTCTGGCAGATGGTCACGCCAGTTCGCGATATCTGCAAAATTTTGCAGCAGATAAAAGCCCTGTGTTTGTGCATAAGCCGCTGGTAAATGCTCAGGTTGTGCGCCGCGTATAAACGGGATTGTATCAGTGACCCGATAGAGTTCGCGCCGCGTGCCGTCATGCTCAAAAATCTGCCAGGCGCGTATCTGTGGGATATTCAGATAATGTAAGCCCTGAAGGTCGAGGTTTTGTTGCAGGTGAAGCCGGATGGCTGGCGGCAGATCATACCCTGCCAGGGCAATTAACCCGGGTCGTGTACCCCAGATCGCCGCCCCCATCATGGCATGAACGACCCCGCCACCCAAAACACCCATATAGGTCATGCCATCCGGCTGGACAATATCATCAATGAATATGCCACCTGCCCCGGCAATTTGTGGGGAAACTGCTGGCATGGTTATGAATGCAATGCGCGTGCGATTTCAGCAGCAACACGAGCATTATTGACCAGTAAGGCTGTATTGGCCTCACGGGATTGCCCGTCGGTCAGTTCGACCACTCGGCCAAGAACAAAAGGTGTCAATTCTTTGCCATGAATACCGCTGGCTTCGGCGTCAGCAGTCGCCTGTTGAATAGCTGCTTCGGCTATATCATCCGCTAATTGGGCTGTTTCGGGAACAGGTACGGTAATCAGGATGCCATGTTGCGCTTGCAGGCGTTGTGAAGCGCGGATGATCTGCGCGGCTTGCTGGACAGTGTCGATGCGCACATCAATGGGTAAGCCGCTGCTGCGACTGTAAAAAGCGGGTAAAGTATCCGTTTGGAAGCCAATAACCGGTACGCCCTGCGTTTCCAGAACTTCCAGGGTCAAAGGCAAATCGAGAATAGACTTCGCGCCGGAGCAGATCACCGCAACAGGCGTTCTGCCCAATTCCAGCAGGTCAGCGGATACATCGAATGGTTGGCCGCGATGCACCCCCCCGATTCCGCCCGTCGCAAACACGTCAATCCCGGCCATATGGGCGACAATCATCGTGCCAGCGACCGTGGTCGCTGCGTCTTCACCTAATCCCACCGCTATCGGTAAATCACGTCGGCTGCATTTGCGTACGCTTCCCGTCGGTAATGCACCGAGGCGCTCAATGTCATCACCGCTGATACCCACCGTAATGCGCCCCTTCAAAATGGCGATAGTGGCGGGGATAGCCCCGGCAGACCGCACCGCGTTTTCCATTGCTAGGGCAGTCTCAACGTTGGTCGGATAGGGTAAGCCGTGGGTGATCAGGGTCGACTCTAATGCGACCACAGGTTTTTGATCGTTTAAGGCCGCTTCAACTTCAGGAGATAGAACAATTTCAGTATGCATATTGGATTTCTGTGTCTAATGATGTGAGGCCATTATTTTAGCACGGACATATAAGAAAACGACCCACAACAGGTGTTGTGAGTCGTGTATCTGTTTTGATGATTTTGGTTCTGAGGCGATCTTTTGAGATAACCTCAGATTTACGTTTTGGTAGTTAAGGTATGACTTGCAGTGCGTCGACATTGAAGCGGCCACTGTCAAGGTTTTCGAAGATCACCTGATGCTCACCACTGCCGAAACCATAAAGCATGATGGGCGTGAAGTAAGTCCTCCTGCCTCTTTGGCTGAAGTCGGTACATTCGAGTAAGTTACCCTCGATACTTTCGATCACGAGGCAGACCTGTACTTCAGCACTGCTCCTGTTATCTACCTTTTGGTAGATGGTGAGCGCATTGCCTTCGACAAAGACCTGCATGATCGCACCGATATTGCTGGAGCCGCTTTCCGTAAGCTGCCACGGGCCTCTCGGCGGGCCGTTTTTGGCGATGGTTGCATCCCAGAAGAGTTCAGGAGCGAACCGTACTGGTGATTGATCACCTGTGAGTTCACTGTCGTCATAGAGACCGGGTTGCAAGGCCGTTGAGCCTGTGGTGACATCCCCGAAGATTGCAATGGCATCTACCACCAAGCTATCCCTGGAGCCAATATTTGTGTCGTTGACTCGTAACGTCACGGTATAGTCATCAGGCTCTAAGCCATAGACTGTATGACCATAGCGATCAAGGGTTTTGCCGGAGGCCATACTGCTCAGATCAAGACAGGTTTCATCCAACGGTGTGTCGGTTGGTGCATAGCAGAGCTCAAAGTCCACACCTCTGCTTGACTGCTGGGTGATGAGCGAGAAGCCTGTACCCGTAAACAAGAATTCGAGTGTCGCGTTGTTCGTATTGGTGCTGATATAAGTGCCACCAAACGAGCGTCTGTTTTTGCCACCACTGTTCCAGTCATTAGATGTGTTAATAATCCCGTCCACGGTCATCAGCGGATCATCATACAGACCTGTTGCCATAGAACTGTTCACAATGACCTGATAACCATCGATAGTGAAATTACCCGCTGTAAGTGCACGGAATGTCACTGTTTGTGTAACGACAGAGGCCGTGTCGTTATTAAGTTCAACCGTGTGATATTGCGTTGTCGTCATATCACTTACGCTACAGGACGCCGTTGTCACATCTTCCACACAGATCAGTAACTGATTGCTGTTATTGCGGGATGGCGTACCGGTGTCGAGTACAACAGTTGTGGTACCACCACTCCCTATAGCTGGGACTTCTACAGACAGCATTGCCAGCGGGCCAGCATAGCTCCTGGATGCTCTGCCGCGTGTATCTACAACAGTGACATAGCTGCTGCCAGAGTAGTTTCGGGCAGATCGGCCAGAAACAGATGCCCATCGATCTGCGGGTATTACGGCGAGATAGTTGACCGCAGGTGCTACCAGCGCATTTTCGTTAAAGCCGCCCACGTTTTCGATTTCAATCGTCGATAGAGTAGTATCGAAGATCTCCACATAGTCGATTTCAAGCAGACTGCCATCACTGAGATTGACGACGCGTACACTATAGGTTCCATCTGTCAGACCATCAACCGAGCGGCTGATCAACTTGTTGTTTCTGCCGAGGTTGTTGTAAGTATAGCAGTTTGCATCAATGCTGGCCGGAGTTCCACTGAGTGAACCCGCTTCATAACACACCAGCATATTGCCACCTGTGCTGCCGGTGGAGGTGCCGACTGCGAAACCCGTGCCTTCAAACTCGAAGACCAGGGAGTCACTCAGAGTCGTGGTCTGGACAGCCGTGCCACCACTGAAGTTTTTGTCAGTAGCCGGTATCCAGCTACCCGTCAAACCAGCATCAACGGCTGGATGCGTTTCTTCGTACAGGCCGACAACCAGCGGGCCAGCATCAATCGCGATTTCTGCGAAGTCTACCAGCAATTGCGCCGGTTGCTCGTTCACGACGCGTACGGTGTATGTATCATCGGCACCAGTATCGATCGTCATGATCTGTACGCCTGAGTTGACGGTTGGTGGCCAGGTGTCACAGTTGGCGTTGACGGCATTTTCATCCGGCTCGAAGCCAGTCACATAGCACACTCTCATCTGATTGACCTGATTAGCGACAGCGCCGATCTGGAAGATGCTGCCTGTGAAGTGGAACAGCATGGTGCCGCCATTAGTATTGGTTTGCTGGGCGCTGCGACCACTGTAAGACTTGTTGGAGCTGGTTGACCAGGTGTCATCAAACTTCATCAATGCGCTGGTGTTTTCGTAACGCCCGGGTGTCATCGGGTTAGCAGCATAGTTGTAGACATCCACCGCATCCAGCGTGAAGGCGTTTGCGGACAATGTGGTGACCGAAACGACATGTTGATTGGTATCGGGTAGTCGTGCGACGATGGGGCGGTCGGTACCACTATAGGTGACACAGTTTACGCCATCAATGCAGACTTCCAGTGTTGCAGCCTTCTTGCTGGATGGGCTGATAATCTCAACCGTATCCACACCATCGGTTGTGAAGACGATGCCCGCGCCGATTTTACGACTGATGTCGTCCTGATCCCCGCCTGAAGCGCGCGTATTGGTGCGGTTGCGCCAGCCATTTCCGAAGTAGAGGAACAGATCGTCAGAATTACGTGTGTTGTAGTTGGTTTCGTAACGCTGCGCGTTACCAGTCAGGATACTTGTGGGTAAGGCACCGAAGATTTCCAGCGCATCAAATTCCATAGTTGCGCTGTTGTCGTTACGAATGACAACTGAGAAATTCGCGGGTGTATCACTCAGGCCGATAGTGGCATAACCCACCTGATATTGTGTTCTGCTGGAGTAGTTATTGTAGGTGCGGCAGTTTCCAGCCAGGATTGTTGGAATATCGGTCTGGATTCCGGGAACCCAGCAGATGGTGACATTGCCAGCATTTCTATTCTGTGTGAAGTAAGCGGCAAAGCCCGTTCCGTTCATCTGGAAGTAAGCACCCGCATTGGCCACTACAGTTCGGGCGACGGTGCCGCCAGAAGCTGATCTGACATTTACAGATGTAAACTGCGATGAACTGAGCACGTTAGAGTTGGTGAAGAAGCTGTAAGCACTGCCGCCTGCCTGAAGGGTATTTTCTTCATAATAGGACGGTTGCAGCGGTTGCGTATTGGCGATGACCTGGATTTTATCCATATTAAAGGCTTCGTTAACCAGGCTGAAGATTTCGATGGTGTGAACATCATCGCTAGTGAAACCGGTACCCCAACCCCCTGTGAAATCGCTTTCGCTGATTATCAGCGGATTCGGCTGGGTGCGAAGGTTGACCTCGCGGCATTGACCTGAGGCAGCTTCGCCTTGTGCGCGATCCACACAGATCATCAGCGCGGTGCTGTCTCTTTTGCCTGCCAGACGATACCACAGCACGCTGTTGGCGTTTGCTGGGATATTAAAGCTGACAAACGGCCCGGCATAGTTGGTTCTCCTGGCAACGCTGTGCAGGCTGCTGTTCGACGCCTTTTTGTTACGGGTATCGAATAACCAGCTATCGTCACGGCCGTTGCCGAAGATGATCGGGCCGATCTGATCGTTCTCAGTGACGCCGATACTCAAAGGTGCAGTCGGTTGTTCATCAAACACGGTAATCGAGTCGATGACCATTTTCCCGTTGGTGGGCAGGCTGGTAATGACCAGTCGTACCTCATGCACCTCAGTCGGGTCGAAACCGTAGAAGGAGCGGAAAACATCCCAGGTGATGCCTCTTCTCGCGGCACCTAGGCTGTTATCGAATGATGTACAGACCTCGGTCTGATTTTCCGGTGTGATACAGATGTCGTATTTCGCACCGGTTTTTTCCAGGCCAGTGCCGAACGAGATGCCTGTACCCTGGAAGGTGAAATTAATTTCACCAAGGGTCGAAGTGGTGAGCGCCACACCGTTAGAAGCCTTCTTGTCGCTGATCATCGACCAGCCAGGGAACAACGGCAGGATATTGCGCTCGTTCACATCGTGGAAACGGGGCAGCAGCGGATCATCGACAAAGTTGATCGAGATCGCGTCAACAGACAGGGATCTTGTGGCCTTGTTGATTACCTCGACGGTATGAGCTTCACCATCACGCATGTTACGGCAGGTCACGGTATACAGCGCCTGTGACCGATCGTTATTGGCGATCAGATTACCGTTCGTCTTGGCGGTGGTGAAACAGGTGAAACCATCTCCCGCGGTTGCGGTGGATTGATTGTTACTGGTCGTCCATGTGAGCAGGCTATCGTCTACACGGAGCTGATAGTTACCACTCTTCCTGGAAGCCTGCATGTAGAGTGTGAAGCCCTCACCAATAAAGGTGAAGCTGGCAGTATCATCTATCTTTTTCGCCTCATGGAGGGTGTTATTGATATTGCCTTCACTGTAAATCGGGCTCCAGCCATCGGTGTAATCAAAGCTCAGGCTGGTGTCATCATGCAGACCACGATCCGGCACGACCCCGGCGACTTCGATACGGATGGTGTTGCTGACAGGGTTATTGTTCCTGTCCCGCACGGTGTAGCTGAACGACAGATAACCGATTTCACCGTCAGCCGGGTCAAGGGTGATGAGACCATCCGGGCCAGCGGCAGTCACCGCAGCCGAGATTGCTCCAAGTGTAAACAGATTATCATTATCACCCGCTTCTGGTACCAAAGCGACGTTGCTGTAGGTGAAGGGATAGTCGGCCTGATTACCACGTGCCGCATTTCCGGCTTCGGAGAAGCGGAAGTTATCGTAGCGGGCAAATGGCCGCAGACGCAGGCTGAACGGCGCACTGATTTTAGTGATGTAGTTGTAGGTACCGATGCTGGTGCTCAGTGCAACGTCATTAACTGGCGCGATATTGACCGTGATGGTGTTGAAGGCCGATGGGCCAGTCCCAAAACGATCATAAACACGGTATTCGAACTCAACCGTTGGCGGCACACCATTGGTGTAGAAGTGCTGCGGTGGGCAGTAGTAAGCAAGGCTGCCCTGTACGATCACGCCGCTGCCACCACAGAAGTCATTGACATCGGTGCTGAAGTTGGCCGGGTTGGACTTGACGCCGAAGGTGTAAGGCGGGAAACCACCATCCACACTGTTGGACAGATCAATGGCGAACGCACCCGTGATGTAGTTGGGGGTGGTGACTGCAGCCACATCACCTACCTGGTTAAACAGGTCTTCGGTGCGGTTGGTCGTGATCGGGTCAGCCGTCAGCGGCACCAGCTCGAAAGCGCCGATATCGGGAATGCCATTGACCACTCGATCATTATCGCCGAAGTCGTCCACACTGTTGGGGACGGAGCCATTACCCGCGTCGATACCGATGGAGGTTTCACCCAGACGATAATAGTCGGGCTCAGTCGCATCGAATTCGAAGAGTGGGTTGACACCCAGGAAGTCATCCGCCGGGTTGATGTCGTCCAACGGATCAGCCGTGAACAGCGTGATGTTGTTGAACGAAAGATTTTCCAGTGAAAGCTGGCAGTCACCTGCGGCTGGGCCGGAGACAACACCACTATTGAAAATCCAGTTGTGGGTGACACCGTTATTCGAGCCACCGCTTAAAGCGTCACAGGTGGAATCCAGTCGCGTATCACCCGCGATAGCGCCATAACCGGTGTTATCGAAAAACAGATTGTTGTGGACATCCCAGTTACCATCCAGCTCGTCGGGTGACCAGTTGGTGCCACCTACACCACCAGTGGGTTGGGGATCATCACGGTTAATGATGAAATCATGGGGAATAGAATTGCCCACCTGTTGAGTATTACCGATCACCGAGTTGTTGGTAAACCGGAAACGCCGCCCCGGCTTCAGGTGGATGATGGTGCCTGCCTGATTATTCAGGAAGAAGTTGCTGTAGAAGTTGACGACACCGTCAGTGTTAACGTTTAAGTTATTAACACGGACTAAGGTTTCGCTGTTGTTGCCCGTGAAGTAGTTACCAACGAAATTGGCAGCGCTATCCTGAACCAGGACGATACCGTCTAATTCAGTAAGGATGGAAATGCTGCCGATATTATCGATAAACTCATTGCCGATGACAATAACCGGGTTTGCGCTGCTGCCGGATTCTGAGTTAACGACAGTGAGCGCAGCAACCCGTTGAGCACTGGCATCATTGTCCTCAAAAACGTTTTCCTCAATAGTGACACCCGGGCTGTTTTCAACACTCACCGGGGTAACATTGACGTAATTTCTGAATGTGCTGTTGCTGAGTTGGCCGCCCGTAACATTACTGAACACCACTGATGGTGTGAGCGAAAGTTTGTCACCGCTGCCGCCAAAAATGCCTTCGGGCTGCGAGGGTGTGAAGTCGAAGCCATCCAGAATAACATTGTTGGCTGTGGCGTTTAGACCACCCACACCAATGTAACTGTTGTTTGCCCAGAAATCACTGTCTGTAGTGTCGTCACCCGAATTAAGCTGATTATAGGCATAAATGCCCACGCTTTTATCAATGACGATGCCGGTCACATAATCACCCGGCAGCAGCACCAGACTATCTCCCGGTGAGGCATGATCAATCGCTTCTGGCAGGCTGAAAAACGGCTGCGCCAGCGTACCGGACTGTGGCGAATCGCCGACAGACGCAGTGACCCGACCGACATAATGGGTCGTGCCGGGTAAGCCAACGACGTCCGTGAGTGTACCAAAAGCGCTGACATCACTGTCAGGTGAAGGATCACCCAGCACAGCCACGCCGGAGCCATAAACATTGTTAAAACCGCCATTGCTGATGCTGCCTGCGGTAATGGTTGAGATCGAATGGGTCTGCATGTAAACGCGCAGGGCATCGGCGGTGCCATTACCTGACGGGATATTCATATTCGAATTGGAGATGAGCAGGGCAGCCATACCGGCGATGTGCGCGGTGGCGGCTGACGTGCCATTGAAACCATCCCCAAATTCAGGGTCACTGAGAATGTTACAGCCCACGCTGAGCAGATTATCGGCGACGCTGACATGCGACATGCCGACAATGTCCGGCTTGACTGTAGAGGGTGCATTATTGGGAATGGCTGGGGGCTGATTACCACCTGCGCTGTACAGCGGCCCGCGGGAGCTGTCTGGCAGCAGTGGGAAACCGGCAGTCTGTGACGCACAGACCGCACCGACCGTAAAGGCATCCGGAGAATCACCGGGGCGGCCAATGGTGCTGGTGGTATTGGGTGCGCCGACCGAGGTGCTGGTGATTTCGCCAGTGGTCTGTAACTGGAGATAATCGGCTACAGTGTCGTCACCGGCACCGCGTTTTGTAACAATTATGGTATGTGGCCCAACACCGAGAGGTGCCTGAAACCCAGGGTTATCATTAGGAGCACGATTAGTCGAATTTGATATGGTGCCATCAATGCTCAGTGAGAAATCTTCTCTTGCTCCGGCATTCGCTGGATTCCAGTTGTTCCACACCACCGAAACTGTACCAGCTTCTTCCATGGTGATATTAAATGTGGTGGCGCCGCTATATGCCCAGCTTTTGTAGCCATTCTGGTTGTTGTTACCGGCGCTGGTCACCACTAGAATACCGGCATTACGCGCGGTCGTGATGGCATCATAAACAGAAGTACCGCTGACACCACCATCCGTACCATCACCGGGGCTGACATGCACTCCCAGGTCAAGCGGTATGACAATAATACGGTTGCCGTTGCTGCGTGCCTGGTTGATAGCGTCACGCACATCATTGGTGCTGGTCACTCTGTAACCGCGCACATTGCTGTTAGGTGCCACATCGCAGATGACCTGAATGACTTCTAAACCGTGACTGCCGGTTCCGTTGCCACCCGACACGTTATTCAGACAGGAAAAGTTGCCCCCACCCGATGAGCCCTGAAAGCCGGTATCAATGACGCCGATATTGACGCCATTGCCTCTGTAGTTTTCGAGAAACCAGTCATTCGCACTGATCTGATCCAGCGAATGCGGGATCACATCGCCTGTGCCGGCGGCAGGGGGTACCAGCATGGTGCCGGATGAAGTCGCGCGGTCTGGCATGACGATTGAGAAGATCGCTCCATTGGCGATGACCGAAGCGATATTGGCTAAGGGAATATCTGCTTCGAGATTGTAGTCATTCTCTGAGCTGATGATACCGTTGGCCGCTTCAATGATCGGGCGGATAGATGTGCCGGTTTCGCCACTGTTGGCGTGGACAACGACCCGAATACGATGCTGGTCGTCCAGCACCGGAATAAAGCTGGTTTCTGCCATCGCGACAGCAGCGTCGACTTCGCCATCCATATACAGGCTGACCACATCAAAAATGGTGTCCTGTAATTTTTCGCGGTCAGCGTCAGTCAGGCCAGAAGGCACGGCTGTGGCTGCGAAGACGGTTGTGCCCAGGTCAATGACCACGATGTTATCCAGCAGCACATCACCGCTGGCTCCAAAGCCGATCTGCCCGTTGAGCAGGGGCGTTTCGTCGGTAAAGCTCAGGGCTTCAGCACCATCAATGAATACGCTGATGACATTACCCTGGGCGGTCAGGCTGAGTGTGTACCATGTGTCTGCGCTCAGACCCGATGCCGCGGTTGCCAGCACAATCGGTTCAGCACCGTTTTGGCGGGACAGTGCAATCTCACCTGCGCCAAGTGACAGCAGATAGGATTCGTCCTGCGCGCGGAAGCTGAATTCCAGATTGCCGGAGTTCGCCGCACTTAAGCTGAGGCGGGTTTCAACGCGAAAATCCGCCAGATAAAGGGCATCTGCGGGGGTGAAGCTGCTGCCTGCGGTCAGCAGGAGCGCGTGATTATTCTCGCCAGCATCGACAATCGAAGCGCCTTCGCTCATCAACCAGCCAGTGGTTTCGGTTTCAAAACTGGCGGTCAAAATCGGCAGGTTGCCAATCGGAGCTTCTTCAGTGGGTTCTTCTGTGGCTTCTGCTGTAACTTCGGCAGTTGCCTCGACGGTGGCTTCCATTGTTCCAGTCACAACCGGAGTTTCGGTTTCCACAATCTCGACAGGTTCATCCAGTTTGTTGATGACCACATCGTCAAAAGCGACCATATCCGTGTTGGTGGCGCCTGTGCCGAAAACAATCATGCCTGCTCCCAGCGGAGCCGAGTCGGAGTAGCTGAATTGCACGACACCATCAATGGCGACTGTAATCATCGCACCGAGTGCCTGAATATTGACTTTGCGCCAGACCGCGATTGGCTCTTCACCTTCCGGCAATGCTGCCGGGGTGGGGCCCTGTGCGATCAGATTGGCGCCACGCAGTAAACGGGTTTGCCCGTCTGCGTCGATTTCCAGTGTGTAATTTTCCGCGCCGCTGCGCAGCAGGATGCTGGCGCTGTTGGCGGGGTCAATCCGCACGCGCGCAGCCATCAGAAAATGCGCCCAGTCCACATCAATGATCGTGGCGGTTTCGGCAGGTGTCATAGCCGCGAGGAAAGTATTACCTTCTTCGCTGACAAGCTGCCAACCGGGGCTAAGGAACCAGGCAGCGGTGCTGTTATCTTCAAAATCTGCTTTGAAAATATCCGTGACCGGGACAGCGGTTGGCGTGGTGGTTTCAGTGGGGACTTCAGTGGTTGCGACGACTGTTTCCGTCACCTCCGCTGTGACCACTGCCGTAGCTTCCGGGGTTGTTTCCGCAGTCACTTCTATCACCGGGGTTGCAGTTTCCGGCAGAGCGGTTTCTGTGGCAGTCGGTTGGATTTCCTCAGTGGATTCAACCGTTGGTTCCTGTGTTTCTTCCTGTGCGCGTGCCATATCAACTGTCGCCAGTGGAGCCAGCGTGCTGAACAGCATCGAGCACAACATGATTATGCTAATCAATTGGTGCAGAAAATGCTTACGGGCAGGGGTCATATTAACCTCCTAAAAAAGGTGGGCGTGAGATGAATTTCTGAATAATGGTGGATATGAGTGTGTTTGAACATAAGACCGATAGCTTTACCTTTTTCAGTATACAACAATGCATTGATAACTGATCTATAAGATGTTGACATCTTAAGTACCGCTCAATGCTCAAGAACGATACGGGTAAAAATTATCAGTTTTGTACAGGAATTGTTAAAAAATGCGGCGTGGGTTATTTGGAATCTTCAATGTGCAGCCGCAGACGATGCGCTGTAAAGGTGATTTCGCCCAGGTCTAACTCGCGCAGAATGTCCTCGGCACGGATACTACCCTGCTCACCCGCGGCCAGATGCGCGATAAGATTTCCGGATTCATCGAGGTAAAGCTCATATATAAGCTGGCGAAGATCCACTGAGGATTTGCGATTTTTGCGCTGAACCGCCTTAAGAATAGTGGATTGACCGAGCAGGGCATCAATGCGGTGTTGCAGGGAGACTAAATCCACCGGGTCAATAAAACGAATGCGGTATTCCGCACTGCGCACTAATGTCTGTAGCGCCGGACTGTAGATATTAGCTTCTTTGATCTCGTAGATGCGCAGGCCCTGCGGACTGACAGCCTGCAAGCGCGCGACTACCTCATCTATTGGGATAACTTCTTTGAGGGCGACATCCAGAAGTTCGCACTCACTGGTCACACCCAGGGGGAGCGCAGTCGCCAGTTGAATCCGTGGGCGGGTATTAAAGCCTTTGGAATAGAGCAGGGGGAGATTGGCACGTCGCAGCACCCGCTCCCACACTTTAGCCACATCAAGATTGCTGGTGTAGCGCATGGCTTCAAATTTGCCAAAGGTGATGACTAAACGCTGTTTTGTGGGGTTATCAGGATTCATCATATTGTTATTTTAGCGGCTGCCCATGCCTACCGCAATGATTCAGATTACGGTATAATGTGTGTTGTTATTTTTATCGACCTGGAGTGAGGTTTATGATAGAGCAAGCGCGATCAGATGTTGCATCTGAACAGCAGCATCGCCAAGAAACGCGCTGGCAAATTCTGCTGCCTCTCCTGCTGGGACTATTCCTTATAGTGATATGTACCATTCTGGTTATCCTTTTTCGAAAGGCTGATCAGGTATCCCTTGTTGCGGATACGATGGTTGTGGTGTTCATGTTATGCCCGATGACCATCTGCCTGTTGCCGATCACCCTCGGTTTGATTGTCGGGGCTTTCGCCATGAATAAAGTCCATGACCAGACCCGCAAACCACTGCGCCGCTTGCAGCTTCTTAGCCGACAAATGGCGGACCAAACGCAGAAAACAACCGATACCATCAATCAGAAAACGATCAATACCAGTGCGCGTATGGGCGCACTTTACCGGCTGCTGGATGTGTTTAATCGCCCACGTCCATCAAAAAGTGAGGTGAAAGATGAATGATCAAAACGAAACAAACTGGAAATTGAGAACCTACGGCATGGGCCTTTTGGGCGGTACAGTTTTTGGCTTAATTGCAGCTTATCTGTATGCGCGCGCGGCTGAAGAAGATGTCGCACAGGGCGGCAAGCCGCAGCAACTTTCTACCGCACAGCTCATTGGGCTGGCGCTGACGACGCTAGGTTTGATTCGGCAGATTGCTGAAAGTGGGAAGGTCAAGAAGTAGCCAGAAGGAGTTGTTATGTGCGGAAGGTATGTTTTAACAGCGGATGGACAGGTTATTCAAACAGCGTTTGATCTGACCTCAGCACCGGGTGAGGTCATACCACGTTTTAACATTGCCCCTTCACAACCGATTGCCGTTATAACGAATGAAAACCCGCAGGAACTGACTTATCATCGCTGGGGGTTGATTCCTTCGTGGGCGAAAGACATCAGTATTGGCAATAAGCTGATTAACGCCCGCTCAGAAACGATTGATGAAAAACCCTCGTTTCGCTCCGCTTTTAAGCGCCGTCGCTGCCTGATCCCTGCGGATGGTTTTTTTGAATGGCAGAAGCGCGACAAACAAAAAGTTCCGATGTTTATCCACATGAAAGACGAAAGTGTCTTCGCTTTTGCTGGTCTGTGGGAAGTCTGGTACAGCCCGGACGGCGACGAAATACGCACCGCGACTATTCTCACAACCGAGCCGAACGACTTAATGGCCGAGATCCATAATCGGATGCCAGTCATTTTGCCCCCAGACGCTTATGAGACTTGGTTGGCGGAAGGTGAGCAGCCTGCTGAGAAGCTGAAAGCGCTGCTCAAGCCATTTGACCCTGACCCGATGATGGCGTATGCGGTTTCAACATTTGTCAATCGCCCGACCAATGACACCCCCGAAACGATTGATCCTGTCGCTTAGTATCAGGCTCGTGTCAGTGGAATTTGCACTGTGAAGGTTGATCCTCTGCCAACCTGGCTGTCGACTTTAATGTGACCATTGTGCAAATCCACTGCATTTTTTATGATGGCTAAACCCAGCCCTGTACCCGCAATGCTGCTGACATTTGCTCCCCGATAAAACGGGTTGAAGATGTTTGCCTGTTCTTCGTCGGGAATTCCTCGGCCTTCGTCTGTGACCTTGATAATGGCCAGTTCAGAATGGCAGGTTAAGCTGACAGAGATTTGACTTGCCTCTGGAGAATATTTAATCGCATTTTGCAGCAGGTTGAGGATCACAGATTGAAGTAACTTCTCATCTGCGATTATCTCAGCAGCACAACCACTTTCCTCAAAACTGATGCTATGTCTGGCTCCCAGTGTGGCCTGGATGTCTAAAATGTTATCTTGCAATAAGGATGCTAAATTTACCGGAGCTGGTGTGAACTCCACGTTATCTGACTCGATTTTCTGAATGGATAAAATTTCATTGAGCATGAGATCAATGTGTTCTATCTGTTGCTTGATCACATGGAATTTCTCTGTTTTCTGTTCACTGGTGAGCTTTTGATTGTATCTCTCAAGAATTTGAGTCGATGTCATAATAATGGCCAGCGGGGTACGGAATTCGTGAGACATGGTGGCAATGAAGTTCTTCTGAAGGTGATTATATGTTCGCTCTGCCTCTAATGCTTCTATGAGTTGGGTTTCAATTTGCTTACGACGCAGGATTTCTCGTTGTAATTCCTGATTTGATGCGATGATGGCTTTCTTGCGTTCTACGGATAGACTCGCCTCTTTGACTAACTTTAACGCGCGCGGCATAGCGTAGGGCAGGCTAAACGCTGTAAGGGTTGAGGCTATGGCCGTTATCAGTTTCGCTGTTCCTGATATCCAGTAGATAGGATCCCAGAGTGTTAAAACATCAAAAAAATGGGTAATTCCACAACTGACGATAAATGCACCGAATGCCAGGAAAATCCAGGGCATGGGTAGATTATCACGAGTGCGATATACAAAAAATACTAGTACCGCGGAAATGAAAATATAGGAGAAAGTGATAAAACTATCTGAGATGACATAGAGCAACATCAGATCGGGTTGCCATGTAAAACAGAAGGCATGAGGTTGGAAATCTGTTGTAGAGATGAACCCACTCAGTGTACCCGGCTTTACCAGGAAAAATGTCGCACCCAATATAATTACGCTCACCAGGGCCAAAAGTGATAGGGGCAGTCGAGTAGAAACATTCTTCATTATTTTGTGTCCAGTAGGATAATAATACGGGATTACATAAATATCATTCTACTATGACCTTGTTACTTGTTTTGTGAACGTTTTTCGATTTCTTCTTTGAAGGGGTCTTCGCCGGGTTTAATCAGCACTTTGCGGCTGCGACCACCGGCCTCTGGCGGACCAATGACGCGCAGTTCAAACAGCATATCAATGATACGCGCGGCTCTGGGATAGCCTAAGCCCATCTTGCGTTGAATGAGCGAAGCAGATGCTTCGCCTTCTGCGATGACCAGATCAATGGCTTCCTCAAGCATCGGGTCAGTTTCGGAGAGAATCTCGCGGCGGGTCACACCACGCTCCCACGGGCCAATCCCGATTGGGCTCATTTTGCCTGCTTCAATTTGCTCGGAATGCCAGTCTTTCCAGTAATTAACGATGGTGCGCACTTCATCGTCGGAGATAAAGCAGCCCTGAATACGCCGAGGCCCAGCAGCATCATTAGCCAGATAGAGCATATCGCCTTTGCCCAGCAGATTTTCCGCGCCGATGGTATCCAGAATAACCCGCGAGTCGATACCAGAAGCGACTGCGAACGACATACGAGTGGGGAAGTTGGCTTTAATCAGGCCGGTGATGACATCGACGCTGGGGCGTTGGGTCGCCACAATCAGATGCATACCGACAGCACGTGCCATCTGCGCCAGTCGGGTAATCGTCTTTTCCGTTTCATCCGGGTGACTCATCATGAGATCACCAATTTCGTCGACCATAATGACGATATAAGGAAGCTTTTCGTCCTGCTGGCGACGGCTCAGCCGTGAATTGTAAGTGTCGATATTGCGCGCAGCATTCTCTTCCAGCAGTTTGTAACGGCGATCCATTTCACGGGTGCACCAGCGCAGAACACCGATGATCCGTTCCTGATCCGTCTCTACCGGGCCGATGAGATGCGGTAGGCCATTAAAGCGGCTTAGTTCCACCATTTTGGGGTCAAGCATCACCAGCCGGACATCGTCGGGTGTGTTGTTCAGCACCAGTGACATTGTGATCGCTGCAATGACCACCGACTTACCGGAACCGGTTGTGCCAGCAATGAGCAAATGCGGCATTTGACCCAGATCAGCCGCCACCGGATCGCCAGCTACATCACGCCCCAATGGCACCAGCAATGACGATTTTTTCCGCTTGAGCAAATCCTGAAAATTGCGACTCTCAAAAACAGATCTGAGCGCCACAACACTCGGATTTTTATTCGGTACTTCGATGCCTACATAGCTGTGGCCGGGGACAGGCGTCTCTAAACGCAGACGTTTGGCGGCCAGTGATAAGGCCAGGTCGTTCGCCAGCGAAGCGATTTTATTGATGCGGGTTCGCTCAAGAACCTTTTCGCCTTCTTCATTGGTCGTTTCGCGGAAGGGTTGCACCGCATAGCGCGTTACCGTCGGCCCCACTTTGACATCCACCACGTCGACATCAATATCAAATTCCAACAACGTATTTTCGATCAATACAACGTTGGTGTTGATTTCCTCTTCATCCGGCGGATTCATCTCGATATCCTGGAGTAATTCCAGTGAGGGCAGGGGCGCGTCACGCTTAATGACTCTGCGCTGCTCGGACATATTCTCGACCGTGAAATAGCGCTTTACACGTCCATCAGGGCGGACAACCATCTGTGGGTCACTTTTGCGCTTCTTGTCCTGAAGCTCGCCAATGACGTTAAACTCTTTAATCACATGGCTGCCGGGTGTAAAGACGTGCTTACGCTCTTGTGGCAAAAGCGAAGTGGGCTGCTCTTCAGCATCTTTGGTTTCAGGACGTGGCTGCGCACCGGGTCGCTGGGACGGTGGGATATTTTCCGGGTTAAAGCGCACACGGACAATATTCGCCCGTTTAGCGGATTGCGGCTGAGTCACCGGGGCAGGGGGCGCTGTTTCCACTACCGATTTTTCAGGTGCAGCCCGCCGGTATGAGGGTTTATTCGCGGCACGCTGGCTCATGTTTTCGCCGAAGGTGCGCAACCCACCACTGAAACGTTCTAAAATGGCAATGATATGATGCCAGCGGATGCCGATAACAAATGCTATGCAGAAAATAAACAACACACTATAAATAAAAATGGCAAAGGTCGAGCTGAACAGACCGCCAATCAGCAGGCTTAACCCCCAGCCAATAATGCCGCCACCTTCACCGACTCTGGCGATAGCCCGCCATTCTGTATCACCCCGCGCCAGATGCAACAGCGCCAGCAACGATAAAAAGGCCAGCTCAATGGCTAATACACGCCGCGCCGGGAAGTTTAAGACGATGCCCGCTTTGGGCAGCAGGATTAAAACGCCCAGTCCTAAAATGCCACCTGCGACCAGAATGCTGCCATAACCGAACAGGCTGGTCAGGGCATTTGACCAGGCGGTTGAAATCGTCGCGTTTGAAGATGGATCAAACAACGAAAGGAAAGAGACAATGCCAAAGACGATCAGAATGATCGCCGCAATTTCATCCGCCCAGGGTGGCATGAGATCGAGGATTTTATCCCAGAATTCTGGCTGGACAGTATAACGGCCCTCAAAAGGCGATTTTTTGGTTTCTGTTTCTATTGGATTATCCGCTGGTTTTTTCGTTTTCGATCCCGCGGGCTTGCCATTTGTTTTCTGCTGAGTCACGTATAAACCTTGTTTACAATAAGCAGTGTACTCACCCTGATTATATTACATTCCCGGTATAAGTCTAAGCAATAGAAAAAGGCCGCTCGCTGCGGCCTTCATTCGAGTCTGTGATTCGATAGCCAGTTTACAGGGTTAGCCTCAGACTGAGACCCAGGCGGCGTGCATTACTATCAATGCTCAGGATACAAGCGCGGATACTTTGCCCTTCCGAAACGACATTGCGGGCATGTAAGAAATGCCCCTCAGCCAGTTCGGAAACATGGATCAGCCCCTCTAACCCTTCTTCGATACAGGCAAATGCACCAAAGTCCACGACATTAGTAATGATTCCTTCGACCATCTGCCCGATTTGATAACGGTTATTGACGGTTTCCCACGGGTCAGGATGAAGTCGCTTCAGGCTAAGGGCAATGCGGCCATTATCACGGTCAACATTCAGTACATAGACATCAATAACCTGATCACGCTTCAGAATATCCGAGGGGTGGCCGACACGCCCCCAACTCAACTCGCTGATGTGAATTAAGCCTTCAAGGCCGCCCAAATCCACAAATGCGCCAAAATCACATAAATTGGTGATTTGGCCGCTGACATAATCCCCCGGTTTTAGCTGGGTTAAAATATTGGCGCGTTCACCGGCTTCAACCTGTGCGGCACGCTCGGATAAAATCAGACGGTTTTGTTCGGGGTTTAGCTCGATGACCCGTAAGTTTAAAGCGTCTCCTACCAGATTGAGCAGGGCATTACGCCGGGAAACACTGCTGCCTGTGTTGGGGAAATCTGTCAATTGGCTGGCGGGTACAAAGCCGCGCAACGATTGCCATTCCACCAGGAGCCCACCGCGATTATACCCGATCACCGATAGCTCAATGACTTCGTCATTCGCCATAATCTGGGCAATCTTCTCCCAGTCGGACTCGGCACAATTCATTCCATCATTGCTGGTATAAGGGTATGGTTGGGCTTCAGAATCAAAATCTTTTTTATCATTGAATATTTCTGATGCGGGCTGCACTGGCTCAGCAAATTCCCCTTCATCTAATAACGCTTGCCAGTAACCCTCTTCCAGTGGTGGCGGCGTATAATCCTGCCGCTGTAGATTCGTAGACGTCATAACTTCCCCCTGCTAACACCCTCTTGTTCCAATAAAGATGTTACAAAATGTGATTGTGAGTATTTGATTATAAAATGGGTACAACCGAAATTATAGGATTTTGATTTCTGATTGTCAAACACTGTGAAAACAGGGGAAGAATAAGAGGATGTCTAACTTTGATTCTCAAGCCGCTCCATTTCGATTAAAGTGTCGGCTACGGCCTCAATCGCATCACGCTGTTTGCGGTACAGGGTGGCTTCAGCCAATGCCAGACGATGGGCAACTTCGCGTACTTTGCGTTGCTCGATAAAGCGCAACTCTAAAATATTGTAGATCAGCCATTCCGGGCTGGTCATGCGCCGTTCACCTTCTGGACGCTGGCTTTCGATAGCGCGGTTGATGATGGCTCTCAGGGCTTTGACTGCGTTATCGTCGTTATCATGCAGCACGTTATTGACGATGTTTAGCTCCAATAAACGACTGCGGGTAAGCCCCGGCCCACCCCAATAATGGCGCAACGCCGCCCGTACCTGGTCGACAAACTGCTCGCGTTCCGGCAGCAGCGTCGTTTCTGCGTCTGATGTCTGACCATTGCGTGTAATGCGATACTCAACCTCAGCCGCACGGGTGCGTGTCATGGTGATCGGGGGGAGTAAGCCTTCCAGTGCGGCATAAATTTCTGTTTGCAGGTCAAGGTCATCCAATGCCTGAGCGGCGCGTTGAATGAGGGTGCGGAACATATGCTCCTCATCGGCTGTCAGGTCGACTTCTGGTGAGCGTGCCTGTACACCGATAAAGCCGATCATGACATCATTTTCGCCCGGGTCTGCACGGCGCTTACTGTGTAACGGCACAATCCAATAAGATTGCCAGGATTCAATGAGGAAATCCGCATCGACTTCGTTTTCAATCTGCAGAAGTGTTTCTAACAGCGGCGCGTCATCCTCAAGCATGGTGCCGGTGGGGCGGGTTGGGCCAATGGCTGTGATCAGTTCGGTCTGACCTTTGTTGAGCGACACGACAAAGGCGGTATTAACCTGCAAATAGTCGCAACTTGTGGCAAGGATGGCTTCCAGCAATTGCAGCAGATCATTACGCGTCAGTAACTGTTCACTCAGGTTTTGTAATTTGCTGAGTTGATCGTCGTCCTCATCAGAATAGATCAGTGTTTTTTCTAAATATGGCAGAATCAGCGCGACAATCCACTGCCAGAGCAGCACCACGGAAACTACCGCGAACGGCAAAAAACTTTGACCGCGCAGCCCTAGGACTCGGCTGGTCGGGGTGATGAAAATGATAACCACCAGCGCTAACAAACCCGTAGCCGGGCCACGGAGCACGAAGCGCAATAACTCGCCCTTCACGACACGATCCGGGACTCTCGATCCAAAAAAGGCCAGCGGATAGGCTAAAAACAGCAGCATCAGAATGACAACGATGTTGGAAATATTGACCAGAACCAGCGCGGTCAGGGAGAATTCTTCACCGGGGCCCAAGGCAATCGAGAAGGGGAAAATACCGATCAGCGGCGTCAGCATGGAAATTTGCAGGTATCCCATGCGCCGTCGTGTGTCGCGTGTGAGACAGCGCTGACGGGCGCGCTGCACGTTAATAAAGGCAATGCCGGTTGCTAAGAAGAAATACACCATATAGATGGGGAAAAGGAAACTGGCGCGCAGGCCGATTCCCTCGATACGGGGCACAGGTTGTACCAGCACGTCAGTGAGTAGCGCCGCAAGGATAAAGACGGTGCTGATCATGTACAGAATGCGCACGACCCTGCGTCTTCTGCCGCGAGAGGGCAGACCCGTAGTCGCTAGAAGTGCGTCTGATAAATGAAACATGGCGGTGGGGATCAGCGCGATGCCGATCCATTGTAAACGCAGAATAACTTCGTAAGCCTGACGCGTCGGGTCGAGTGAAATGAACACATCACAGGCATAAGCGATGGTGACACAAGCCAGAACCACGGCTGAACTGCGGGCTACACGATCTCCCATGTTACGACTGAGATTATAAAGCAGGAGCGAAGCGGTAATAACAACAGCTGCTGCGGTGAGGGTTTCATTTGATAGACTTAAAAATGATAGAAAAAGTTCTTCCAAAGTCTGACCTTAAACTCAACGCAGCGTCTGGCTAAAGAAAACGGCAATATCCTGATTAGGGAAATGATGATCGCTAAAGCCTGAAAATGTCAATCCGCTTTGCTGACAGAATTTAATTGCAGGATAGTTGCGGGTTTGGGTTTCCAGCGTAAGTACGGACAAGTGTCTTTCGCGTGCCCACTGACCCGCGATATTCAGGAGTCGTGTGCCGATGTGATTATGACGATAGGGCTTGGAAATTACGATATCCTGGACATAAGCGATGTGATAAACGGCATCACTATGGACAGTCATATACCCAAAAATCTCGCCGTGGTCGCGATTTGCCGCGATGAGAAAACCATGTTGCGGGTCGTTGGCCGCCCGTATACGCCGCTCATTAGCCGGATAAGTGGTTTCTAAAATACGTGGGAGGTGCTCTCTGGTAAAAGCGATATTCTGATGATCGGTATCATTCTCAATTCGCATCTGCCAGACAAATTGTGTTTCGTAGGTATGGTCTAATTCCAGACAGGCCGGAATATCACTTTCCTCGCCGTCACGGATATGGAAGCTCAGTTTAGTGGACATCCAGAGGGTACCCTTATGCTAGATACGCATCTCCAAAAGTACCACTAAGCTGCACCTCGACCAATGGCGAGTTTTCATCGGCGTCATAAGCCATATACAAATCGGGTTCAAGCTGGGTGTAGCGGCCTTCGTCGATGTGCACACCAAATAAACGTCCGCCAATGATACGAACCTGTACATGATGACCGGGCGGTGCAATAAACTGGATGTTACCCACTGAAGAATGAATGTACAGTGTGCCAAAACACTCAAAGGGGCTCATGATGCGTATATCGCCGAGGCCAGTGGCAATCACGCCACCCTCAATAATCAGGTTGGACAAATCAATATTGACCTGCCCCAGGCTGGACGAGACATAAATCTGCCAGGGTAAATCCCGCGCCAGACCCATCTCCCACGGGCTAAAGGATAGCCAGGGTGTCACAGCGCGTTCCATTTTGAGATGGGCACGCGTATCGTTGACGCTCATCTGAGGGCGTGATTGGGTGGCAAACTGCCCGGCAATCAGGCGGCCTTCACGTTGTAATGCCCTGATCTGAACATCAATATCGGCGGCGCTGATTTCCAGAATTGCCGATTCCACGCTACCACGAGTAATACCGAAAGTTTTGTTGTCGTCGCTGGGACTGAGATCACCCCGAAGGAGGATCTGCGCCCCGGCCACCACTAGAAGCAGCGGCCAGAGCAGGGTTACGTTAAAGTCGCCGAGCAGCAGAAAGTTATCGAGTAAAAGGATAATCCCGATAAGAGCCAGCGCCAGCGGCCAGAGCCACGGGCCGCGAGAGGATTTTGCCTGCACAACGATTACTCCTCATAGAGATAATCGCGAAGAATAACGTGAGCGGACGACTGACGCAAACGATTCAATGCCTGAGCCTCAAGCTGACGCACGCGCTCGCGGGTCACGCCAATGGTTTGGCCGACTTCCTCAAGCGTGTAAACGCGGCCATCTTCCAGACCATAGCGCAGGCGCAGAATCTGCGCTTCACGGGCGGGCAGGCGGTTGAGGGCTTCGGTAAGCTGCTCGTGCAGCAGATGGGTAGCGACTTCCTCGGCTGGTGCCGGGCTGCTGACATCTTCAACAAAGTCACCAAAGGTCGAATCACCATCTTCATCGATAGGTGTTTCCAGACTCACAGGCCGACGCGAAATTTCCATCAGGTCTTCGATTTTGTCCGGGGTTGTCTCCATACCCACTGCGAGTTCATCAATTGATGGCTCACGACCCAGTTCCTGAATCAGTTGCAACTGGACACGACGCATCCGGTTGAGCTGGTCACCCATATGAACCGGGACACGAATAGTACGGCCCTGGTCAGCCACAGCACGGCTTACCGCCTGACGAATCCACCAGGTGGCGTAGGTGCTGAATTTGTGACCGCGCTGATACTCAAATTTGTTGGTCGCACGAATCAGACCAATGTTGCCTTCCTGAATCAGATCGAGGAAAGGCACACCGCGTCCAATGTACTTTTTAGCAACGCTGATGACCAGACGGGCGTTGGCACGAACCAGATGTTCCTGAGCGGCTTCACCGTCAGCAATGGTTTCGCGCAGGGTATAGACATCATCCATTGGCAGAGTTTCGCCGTATTTTTCCATTTGCTCAATAGCGGCGACACCGGCTTCCATGCGCATCGCCAGCTCGACTTCCTGTTCGGCGGTCAGCAGCGGCACACGGCCAGCTTCTTTGAGATACAGACCCACGACATCGTCTGTGTCGAGTGCCTGCTGATAACCCAGATCTTCGACCAGATCATTGGAACGCTGGAACCAGGATTCTTCGGGTTCATCGTCGTCCTCATCCATATCAGTGATCAGGTGAGCTTTATTATCATCCTCATCTGTTTCAGATGCTTCGTTGCCATCTGGCTCACGGTTTGTCAGGATCTCTACGCCGGCTTCCATAAGCTCGTCCATAATATCGTCCAGCAGAGTAATGTCACGTTCTGCATTAGGCAGCAGAGCCAGGATTTCATCATACGTGATAGACCCTTGACTCTTAGCTTTGCCAATTATACTTGCACGCAGTTCTTCATTGTTCTGTTCTTGTACCATCAGCATTGATTACACACATCCATCCATACAGACACAAAGCCTTGCTAATCATGATAGCAAGGCAGCGTTAGATTATCGATAGCTATCAACCTACTCTAGATTTACTGGTTGACTAATTTATGAGGCAGATCGGAGGAAAACGATAATTATATCATTTTTTCTCCAAGTTGCAATAATACAAAATAGCGTTATATGATTATTTTGTCAAGTTAACGGGGGGTAACTTTAAAAATTGATTAAGAAAATCAATTGGGCCCCGCTCGATCCTGAATATTTCATCCCGATTGTCGACAAGCGCATAATACGTCGGTTCGGATTCAGCCTCTGATCCAATGATGATACCGTGTCCTTCCTGATTTGTCAGCACAAACTGAATCAGAAATTGCCCCTGTGTACCAAAACCGTAGTCATCCATGTTGGTATCGGATAGGATGTTGATACTGCGTTCATAGGGCAGTAAAACAATTGTACGGGCGATGGCAGTTGCCGCGTCAGTATCAAGTTCACCGTCTAAATCCGGCGCAGACCATTCGCCATTGCTGTCCCGTTGCAGAGTGATCTGGTCACCGCTTAGAGGGTCTTCCAGCCGGATGGCCTGAATATCCAAAACCGTCAGATCAGGGAAGATTCGCAGTAAGGTTCCGCTTGGGACAGTGGCTTCTGGTGACGGTGTGGGTAGCATCTGTAGCGGTTGCTGCTGTGCCTGTGGTGAATTGCTTTGCAAAGCCACAGCGACCACCAGGATGCCAAAAACCGCTACCAGCAACAGAAGTGAGCGTCGTTGCATCATTGGCGTGACCGCCTTACCCACAGACTTGCGCCGAAGACCAGTAACAGACCCGGCATGAGAATGATGGTCACGAAGGCGATCAGATCAAGCTGTTGTGTGGTGACGAAAATTAATGGCAGGCCGGTGCTGATGGCTGAAGGGCTAAAGTCAATGCTTTCATTCATGCCCGTCAACCAGGCGATGCCGTCCGTGAAGAGAATGGCATTACCCAGCGCACTGCCTACAAAACCGTTGGAGATAAAGTCGCCATCACCCACCAGCAAAATACGCGCATTGGTTTCCTGATCCCAGGCCCAAACAGCGATATCCAGTGGCCCCGGAATATCGCTCCCCTCGTCAAATGTGTAGCTATTGGCCTCTAATAACGGCGCGACATTGACTTCACCGTAGCTTGCTGTGGACGTGGATAATATCCGGCCATTATTGACGGGCGGATTATCGCTGTTGACTTCAACCATCCGTGCAATGCGGAAAAGGGTGGGGGATTGCGCTGGGTCAAGACGAGCACCAATATCGGTGTTGGTATAAGCCGCGGCTCCGATAATATCCAGTGGAGTGCGTAAATTCGCCCCTTCATCCACCAGAATCGCATCATGGGTACGGATGCCATAATTCTCCCACAGGTAGGTGTTAAATGCACCGCCTTCGCGCAGGAATGAATTTTCATTGAAAAGCGCATCGGCCATGATGAATAATGACCCGCCTCGATTAAGATAATCATCAATCACCGATAGCTGCGCCGGGGTTAAATCCATGATGGGACGCGCCAGAATCACCGCAGCAGCATCGTTGGGGATGGGGCGGTTGGCTAATGCCAGTTGCGACAAATCGAAGGCATCGGTGAGCATACCCGACTCCTGCATGCCCAGATGCACGCCTGAGATGCCCTGCTGTGAGGTGTCTAACGGATCTAAACCACCTAAGCCGACTTCAAAATAAACTTTGAATGTGCCCGATAACAGCAGCCGTGCGATGGCCTGAGTCATCTCGCGTTCCTGTGCGCCGCCCTCTATCCGTGGGACGCGCACCACTGTTTCGAAATCGACGCTCACGCCACTCTCGGATTCAGGATCGTCTTTGAGATAGGAGAGAAATAACGCGCCGTTTGTATAAGCGCCATAACGCTGAGCCAGAGCGGGTTCATCATCCGGGTTAATATAGTTGCGCGAGATTGCAGCATCGGTGGCGGCTTCATACAGCCGGAAAATCTGATCGTCCACCTCACGCTGGCGGATGGCGGTGGAATTGTAAAACCCGGTAATGCGAATCGGACGCGAAACTTTGGACAGAATTTCAAGCGATTCGCTGCTGAGCGAGAAACTCCGCGATTGGGTCATGTCCAGGGTGATGGTTGCCCGTTGCAGCAGGATGTACATCAGTGCAATGATGCCAACCAGAAGCAGAGTCGAAAAGACGGTCATCGTGCCGAAACGTACCTGTCGTCCGGTGATGAAACCCATAAATTCCTGCGGTGAAATTAACGCCCATAGCAGGATGCCAAACACGCCGATGAGGACTGAGCCCAGCACAATCGGAGAAAGTGCACCCTGCCACAAAAAGCCAAGAACGCCGATGAGTAGCGCTGCACTGCCGATAAAACTACCCCACTGGCCGACTTGCTGACGCGTGGTTGATGGTGTTTGATTGGTGTTTCTCATGCACGCCACCTGTGTGATTCGACAACACGAACCGTGATAAAAAGTGCAATTGCCATGATGCCAGCATAATAAGCGACATCTTCCGCGCGCAGCAGACCATAAACGAATGAACTGGCGAAATGTCCCTGAAGCGTTAACTCATTAATCAGTCGCGCCAGATCAAGATTACTGACAATTTGGCCTGCCAGCCCCCCCAGAAACATCAGAAGTAAAGTCGCTGTGCTGAGAAACGCCGCGACGACCTGATTTTCCGTCAGTGCCGAAAAGAATAAACCGACCGCCAGTGTCGCCCCGCCATACAGCCAGATGCCGATATAGGCGCTGGCCGCCACGCCGAGATCGGGCTGGGTAATGGCATACAAAATGCCCTGATAAATCAGCGTCAGCGCGAGGAGCAGAGAATAATACGCCCAGGCTGCCAGGAATTTGCCAATGACGATTTCACTGTCTTTTACCGGGGCGGTTAGGAGTAGTTCTAAGGTGCCTTCGCGGGTTTCCTCGGCTAATAAGCGCATGGTCAGCAAAGGTGCGAAGAAAACCAGCGCAAATGAGAGAAAGGCCGGCACCACCGCAGGCGAGGCCGCTTTGATGGTCACACTGACGACAAGATCATTATTAAACAGGAATCCGGTTAAAAGCAGAAACGCTGCGGCGATGAGGTAGGCAACCGGTGATAACAGATATTGTTTGACCTCCCGCCGGAAAATAATCCATATTCCGCGCATGGACTAGAGTGTCCTTCCCACGATGTCGAGAAAAATATCTTCGAGTGTCATAGCGACGGGCCGCATTTCTAAAAGTGCGTAACCCGCGCGTGACACTCGATTAGAAATATCGGCACGAATATCCAGACCGGGATCAACCCGCAGGCCAAATCCTTCGCTTTGCGGATAAACCGATAAAATGCCGGGGATGCTTTCCAGTAAGTTTTGAATACTGAGCGCATCGGTGCCTGAAATGGCGACATACAGATGCTGTCCGCCCTGGAGTTGATGACGCAGGCCAGCAGGGGGGCCAGAAGCGACAATTCGCCCCTGATTGATAATCAGGACACGATCACAAACCTGTTCGGCCTCGGACAGAATGTGCGTACTGAATAAAACGGTGTGATTCTGCCCAAGCTGACGGATGGTTTCGCGCACTTCGATGACCTGCTGGGGGTCAATGCCGATAGTCGGCTCATCCAGAATAACGACTTCCGGA
>JBBSQD010000028.1:0-35618 GCA_038258185.1 Aggregatilineales bacterium
GCTGAAGTCCAGCGCTTCTGGTGCCGGGAGCAACCTGCCCATGTCCATCGCGCTAAAGCATACGCGGTCATGGCCGTCGATATTGGCGCGGGTACGTCCGACACGGGCGGTATGCGTATAAATGCAGTGGCGTGTCTCGTCATAGACAAACAGATTGCTATTGATAAACGGCTGACCATCATGGACAGTTGCCATTGCACCCATTGCTGTCCGCCGCAAAAAGTCCCTGATCCAGCTTTCATCAGTTACTTCACGGTCATCACGTCGCACCTGGGTTAATGGCAGGCTGGCATAATCTTTCGGCATAGTTTCACTCCTGATGTTAGATGTCTGGTGTTTATGCTACACAGGAGAACAAGGCTCGTGTTGTACCAGAAGAGTCCATTTTGGTTACAGGTGATTTTTGATAACCATCTCCAAATCTGGAGACTTGCCCACTTTTGGTGTACACTTAGCCGCATATCGTAATGCGCTCAACCGGAGACACAACTCAATGGCAACTGACTCACGGACGTGGTTTTACACCACCCCAGAACCACGCCCTTACTATATCGAGGAGCGTGTGAATCATACGCTGTGGAAAAATCGCCTGCAAACCCTGTATATGACCTGTACCAAAGCCACCACCCCCATCCAGATGGAGGGTATCTGGCAGGGCAGCCCGGTACGATTTGAATGGCAACCGGGCAAATACTTTATCCTGGCGATGACCCAGGAAAGCAAGGAATTTATTGGCGTGATCCGACAAATTCTGATGATACGTCCGGCTTTCTCCTACAACAATCCCGATAGTATGCACGTGGTCGAATGGCATACCGACGGCGGCGAAACCCGCTGGCGGGAGATTCAGGGCAATCCGCAGTATCAGGGCTTGCGGCGGCTGCGCAAAGACTAAGCTGCAAATCATTATCGGCGGGGACATGAGATGATGTTCCCGCTTATTATTTATTCTACTTCGTAAGTTTTGACCTCGTTTTAACATCTAATTTAATAGGTATAAACTTTATATTGACCAAGGAAATGAATTAAAATGGCAAAGACTATTGTCCACCTGGAAGAGGGTTATCGGGCGCGGGCGACAGTCCGTAATCACACCTTTTATGCCGATGAGCCTACTGAGGCAGGCGGTATGGATTCCGCCCCGACACCGATGGAAATGATGCTGGGTGCGCTGGGTTCATGCATGGCTATTACTGTAAAGCTGTATGCAGACCGCAAGGGCTGGCCGTTACAAGGGGTGGAAATTGCCCTGGATGTGGAACGCTTTAACGCCAGGGATTATCCTGCGTATGATGGCCCCGCCCAGTTTGTCCACGAACTGCGCGATCAGATTGTTTTCCAGGGGCCATTGAATGATGAACAGCGTGCGCGCCTGCTGGAGATCGCCGGCAAATGTCCAGTGCATCGTGTTCTGGAAAACCCAACTTTCTTTGTTGAAGAATTGCTCCGCGCCGAAGCGCTGCCAGTCGAATAACAGACTTTAATCTAACGGGTGCGTCGCGGTTGATGCGCCCGTTAGCGTTTCTTATGCTTCATCGATTTTCGCTGGCGTTGATCTTCTTCCCATACTCGAAAACTGTGATCTTCCACGTTTTTAGAACCACGTTTGCTAAAAGCCCATACTAAAACAGCAGTCAGCGCTGTCACCAGCAAACCCGCTAGCAGGCTGATTAAAACCACAAGTCCCGAATTCATCCCCGGCATAAAGCGCAGCAGTGCCAATAAGGTGCAGGCAAAGCTGATGACAAACAGACAGAATGCCCCCGCCAACAGCGCAAAGGTATCCGCCATCGGGAATTTTCGGATTAAATAGCGATACATCAGAAAGCCGCCCACAGGCGCGACAATCCAGAACAGAATCATCGTACCCCACACGGCCAGCGAAGCCTGTGCCAGCATAGCGCCTGCATCCAACCCCAGCGAATCCATCAGTTTTTATCCTCTACACACTCGCCTACCTAATTGTACGCTTATTTGTCTGGGATAATCTATGAGGGTATAAGAGTGTGCTTCAGTCGAGGATACAGACCCCACTCAACTGAGCGGGATCTGATGGAGTTTGCTAGCGGGTGAACAGATTACCGCGCAGATAATCGGCTTCAGGAGACAGCATAAACGCGATGATTTTGGCGACACCGGGCGGTGTACCATATTCGCGGTTCGCCCGGGCGATTTCATCCTCGACCGAGCGGCCTTCTTTTTCGGCCCTGGCAATGTCTACGCTCAGTTTCATATCGGTGACGATATTGCCGGGGCAGATCACATTCACACGGACGCCGCGCGGTGCCAGATGCCCTTCCAACGTCATGCCGAGGCCGTTTGCGCCGCCCTTGCTGGCGCCATAGGCTAAGGACGAGCTGCCGCCCTTCACGCCTGCGCCAGAGGCCACCACCACCATCACACCCTGATTGCTGGCTTCTAGCATTGAGGAAGCATAACGGGCGCACAGAAACACACCTTTGATATTGATGTCGAGCGTCATCTCAAAATCTTCCAGCGGGAATTCCTCTGGTTGCAGCCACGGCCCTTTTAATACGCCTGCCGCGCACACCAGCCCATGCAGGCCGCCATGTTTCTGCTGTACAAAATCGAACAGCGCTTTTACCTGATCGGCATCGCGCACATCGGTGGCGACAAAATCACACTCACCGCCCGACTCGCGGATTTTCGCCGCAGTTTCTTCGCCTTTAGGGTTAAAGTCGGCAATCACGACTTTCGCGCCCCGGTCGACACACAACTGAGCGGTTGCCCCGCCGATGCCCTGCGCGCCACCAGTGATTACAATAACCTGATCCTGTAAAGAAAGTGGATTATCCATAATAGTCCTTCAGTTTTTAATGATTCCCAAATAATCTAGCCTGAGCCGTTTTTATTGCTTGATTGTAATGCCCATTTCCGTAATTTTACCGCGTACAAACGTGTTAGCCTGCCGCACCTGTTCCTCACTTTTGAGATGTTCAATAAAGCCGTAGCCGTCGGGCACCAGCGCCTCGAAGCGGCGGAAAAGCGTGTCGAAGTCAAAGACACCTTCACCGGGGATTTTCTCGCCGATATGCACCACATGCCCGTCCAGCACATCGACATCCTTGATATGCGCTGTGACCACATAAGGCGCCAGCACATCAAACAGATGATTAATCATTATGCCGGTATCATACGCGGTGGGGATATCCTTCACGAAATTGACCGCGTCCATATTGACTTTAATCCATGGTGAGCCGGTGGCCTGAATAATATCGCGGATATTCTCCGGGCTGTCGAGCGTGGTCGTGACATGGCATTCCAGCGCCATCGGGATGCTGTATTCGTCACAGGCGGTCGCGATTTCGCGCAGGCTGTCGGTTAGGCGTTGGCGCGTGGCAGGGGTAAAATTATCGGGGTGCGCCCACCACGGACTGTTAGGGTGCATACTGGTTGGACGGATAGAGGCCATTTGCGCGCCAAGCTGCGCCGCTAATTTGACAATCCCTTTGCCGATTTCAACCGAGCGCTCACGCACCTCATCATCCGGCGAAATCAGGCTGGGATACGAACCCCAGAACTGCACAATTTCGATCCCATGCGCCGCCAGCACACTGCTGATCTGCTGGCATAATTCCAGCGATTCATCTAACCGGGGATCACCCGCAAAATGAGCGCCAATACCGGTAAACCCCATGTCAGCAATTTTCTGAGCATAGACCTCATCAATTGCATTGAAGTTACCGGGAATCCAGTCATCAACCACACCTAGACGCATACACGCCATCCCTTCAAAAGCATTTTTTCAATAAGAAGTGGGAAAGGCAGACATCGGGGAACAAAGCTGTCAGCAATGTGATGTCCACCTGACCCAGTTTCATATTATAATTTATAAAACCGGTTTAGCCAGCAACTTGAGTCCAATAGCCTATATCCAATTGCGGAATATAGGTAATGGCATAGACACTTTCACCCGGCCCCTGGATATAAGTCGTGAACGAGCGCGGGCCAGCAGCCTGCCGCGCAGAGTCAAAACCGATGCTGTCCTGCAAGCCCCAACCCAGTAAACCTTCAGCGCGTCCCAGCCGATTCCAGGCCTGACCGAAACCACGTGTGGGCGTGAAAAAGTTTTCCGGTGCTTCGTCGTCCAGTTCTTCCGCGCCCTCTTCATAGGTATCTTCGAGGATAATCAGGCGGTTATCTTCGTTAAGCATCACCCAGATTTCATCGCGGTCAAAAAACCACATCATGATCCCACCCTGGAACGGTTGCCACGCGGCGAAAACCGACTGTGCTGGATCCTGTGGGCAGGGGTATTGGCCTTCATTGGGCACCAGTGGCGGCTGTGAGCAGGTGACGGCCAGTGTGACATCTTCTGTCACCGTTTCTTCTTCGCCTATCACCTCTAAGCGGTAGCGCACATCACCGGGGTAAATAAAGCCGCCGATATCGGTAATGGTATATTCCACTGGTAATGCCTGCACGCCAAACGGACGGGGGCAAGCCGCTTCGGTAGCATTGAACGGGCAGGCATAGAAATAAGCTGCGCTGCCAGTCGCTTCCCAGCTAAAATCAACCGCGGCCTGATTCTGTACGGTTTCCGCACTGGCTTCAAAAGTCATAATCTCAGCATCATCGTCTGAGCTATCCGGTTCGGCATCCAAAGCAGGTTGGGCTGGCAGCCAGATCACCGCGCCTGCCGGAAGCGCCTCAGGGTTATCAATGCAATTAAGGGAGGCAATCTGCGTCACGCTGACACCGGGGATTCCACGCAGCAAATCCGCCAGACGATCGCCTGCGCGGACAATATACGGCGCAAATCCGGACAAAGTTGGCCCGGTACACACGGATAAGCGCGGGTCTTCTGGAATCGGTGTGGGTGTTGGTGTGCCGATCTGCGGTATGGCTGGTGTGACTGTCCCCGACTGTGCCGCCGCAATGCCTGCCGTAAAGGCCAGCGACAACGCCAGAACTGACACACCCAGGACAAACCGTTTGAAATTTCCCAGAGATTTTTCCTATCTCACGTTTAATCAAAAGGGCGCAGTCGTCTGCCGCGCCCTAACGATTATTATTTCATGGAGCCGTGAATTACAACCGTCATTTCGTTAAGCGGGGCAAATCTCACGATACGGCCAGTTCGGGAAGAAGTCCGCCCACTCCTCCTGGCTGAGATTACGTCCGGCAATGGCACAGGCCTGGGATTTCCAGGCGTCAATGCCCACCGGCCAGATGACGACATTGCCATCACTGCTGCCACTGGCGAGGACTCCGCCATCCGGGCTGAAGGCGACACTATACACCCAATCGCCATATCCCTTGAACGAATCGCCAACCAATGCGCCAGTGTTTACATCCCACAGGCGCACGAGAT
The DNA here is from genome assembly GCA_038258185.1 of Aggregatilineales bacterium. Classification (GTDB taxonomy): domain Bacteria; phylum Chloroflexota; class Anaerolineae; order Aggregatilineales; family Phototrophicaceae; genus JAIOHN01. The sequence continues at coordinate 5,336 of JBBSQD010000028.1, forward strand.
TTTCAGCCGTACCCATCGCCAGGGTCTGACCATCCGCGCTGAACGCCACGCTCAACACTACATTATTGGCGCCGACCAGCGAATGCAGCAGTTGACCACGGGCAACATCCCAGATTAACGCCTGATTATCCGCGCCAGCGGTCGCTAACAGGCTGCTGTCCGGGCTGAATTCCAGACTGAAAACTGCCCCTTCATGTCCAGCCAAACGCATCACTTCGGCACCAGTGTTCGCATCCCACACGATGATCGTCCCATAGCTGTCCCCGCCAGCAATCAAACGTCCATCGGGGCTGGCAGTGATGCTGAAGGTCGTCACGTCCAGACCAGCAAGTTCCGCTTGCACCGTCCCGGCGGCCACATCCCAGACTTTAACAACGGGATTCGCGCCGCTGGAATACAGCCGTGTTCCATCCGCGCTGAAGGCCACACTCAATATCCCGGCGGTATCGCCATCAATAAAGCGCCGTACAATCTCGCCGCTGACCACATCCCACAGAATGATACTTGAGTCACGGCTGGCTGAGGCCAGTAAGCGACCATCGGGGCTAAAAGCCAGGCTGGTCACGCCAGCACTATGCCCATAAAACGGCAGACCGACACGGTCGAGACTCGCCGCATCCCACAGAATGATCGTATTGTCATCACTGGCCGATGCTAAACGACTGCCATCCGGGCTGTAGCTAACCGCTAAGACCGGCCCGTTATGTCCACGCAACACCCGGCCAAAGGGCTGACCGCTATTCTGTAGCAGGCTGACCAGCATGGTTTTCGCCTCAAAGCGCTCGGCATCGGTTTGCGCGCCTTCATAAGCCGCGACACTCGCCAGCAAACCTGCATCGTAGTCACCACCACCGCCACCTGTGTCAGGCAAAGAGGTCGATTCTGGTAACGTTCCCTGTGCCACCTGCGTAACCCGTTCCTCGTAAAATGTGGCCAGCGCCGTGGCCGTAAGCTGTACCGCTGAAGCATTGCCCGGATCGTCTGAGAGCACAGTCACTTCAGGTTCAGATGCTGGAACGATTGTAGTATTACCCTGTTCACCGGCAGCCACCCCCAGAGCGCGGATCGTCGCCCGGAAAGTATCTTCCTGAGCCTGGGCGGTTGAGCGTGTATCATTGACGCTGATCAACGCGGCTACAGCAGTCCCCTGCGCCTGCGACGCTTTCAAACGGGCGGCATCGGCTTCGCGCCACTGCACAAAGGCAATCGCTCCCAGCACAATCGACACCATCAGCGCGGCTGTTACGCCGATCAGCCAGTAACGCTGGCGCATCGTTTCGGCCTGACGGCTGGCAAAAATATACTGTGTATGCAGTTGCGTGGGCACGGGTTGTTTGCCCATACTTTCGCTCAGCCACTTTTCCGCGTCCGAAAGATCAACCCCACGCAGCAGAAAGCTGGTGTCCTTGCCGCGGCTTTCCCATTCCAGCGCCCGCACCAGCAAACGTGTATGAAAACGCACATACGATAAATCCGTATCCAGCGCGTCATTCAGCAGCTTGAAGGCGTGGTCAAATTCATCCTCGTCACGGAAAAATAACCAGTTGTGAGAAGCGAGAGATTTATGCAGCAACGTGCGATCCGGCACATCTTCATGCAGGATAGGCACCAGCTTTTTGTTGTGCTTCACTGCATGTTCGATCTCCATCCGGCAGACATCAGAGACTGCCGAATTGGGGCTGATGACAAACACAAACGTATTCGCCGCTTCAATCCCACTGTAGATTTCCTGCAGCCACTCTGCCGTCGGTGGGATATCTTCCAGGTCAATCCAAATATCGCGATTCTGCGCCTTCATCTGGTCATAGATACGGCGGACAAAGTCCAGATCGCGTCGTGAATAAGAAATAAACAGATCAGTCATAGCACTGCCTTTTGCGATAGATCGCTCTGCCTGTCTATTGTAGTCGGAAAGTCTCAGTGGGGTAAATAATTGACCGGAGACAGCCGCAGTTTTTTGCCCTGCGGCTGTGGATTCATCATAAAATTATACGAAAAGCGGTTCCATATCCCAGGACTGCACCATAGCGTCCATCTCCGTGTCGGAGGGCCGGCTCTCGAAACGGTTAGCAGCATCCAGAACTTTGGGCAGAATATGAATATCGCCGGCCGTATTAAGGAAAACGCCTTCCTGCCCCAGAACCCAGTGAACAGTCTTGTCGATGCTGTCCTGATCAGTCAGCGGCTCGTACCAAGTAGCATGGCTGCGGGCTTCTGTCGGGTACGGACGGCGGGTAATGGACTTGATCGTCTGCACCGCGAAATTGCGTTCTTTCGCCATATCCAGCAGCGTGTTAAACCCTTCGGCATAGATCGGGTTTTGCATCATCAGATAGTTGTAGGGCAGCAGTACCGAGTCAAAGTCATAACGATGCAGGCTTTTCTGGTGCATCTTCACAATCGCCACATCATGCCCGGTCACGCCGATGTAACGCACCAGTCCCTGATCGCGCGCTTCAATCAGATATTCCAGCACACCACCCGGTCCCATAGCGACTTCCCATTCATCCTCACCTACCAGGTAATGCAGTTGGATGAGGTCAACTGAGTCGACCTGTAGCCGTTCCAGTGAGCGTTCAAACTCGGCTTTCGCTTTTTCATAAGTGCGCTCACCGGTTTTCGTCGCCAGGAAAAAATCCTTGCGATGTTCGGCCATCCACGGCCCGATGCGCAGTTCAGACTCGCCATAGCTGGCTGCTGTGTCGATATGGTTAATGTCATTTGCCAACAGCAGCTCTAATGTCTCGTCGGCTTCCTGCTGGGTCACACGGGATAAGGCTGCTGCTCCAAAAATAATTCTCGAGCTCATGTGGCCAGTACGGCCAAAAGGTTGGATCGTAATACTCATGCCATTAATCCTCTCTCAAATTTCATAACGATCGATCTGAAATGCGAAGGCTGACCTTGCAGACAACCTACCGCCCATAATGTGTCTAATTTATTGGATAGATTATAACGCTTTAAGCCCTGCAAGCCCACCAGTGAGTGTTTCCCTCATCCACTCATATGCCGGGAAATGCGTGCCGATTCCTGCGCAAGTGACTCTTAAGTTAGCTATAACACAATGATATGTTTTTGATAGGGCAGTCCATTATACTTTGGGTGTTATTTAGTTCGATTTGAGAGGGACAATTATGGGAGCTGTTGCCATCAAATATAAATGGGCAACCTTACTTTTAATTTTATTGCTGTTTTCGACCAGCGTGCAGGCACAGTCTGAATTAGTGGATAACGGCGATTTTGAAACAGGCGATTATGACGGTTGGACAGCTGTTTATACGGGTAATGAAATGTATTGCTATGTCGGTTGGGAAATTGAGGATGGCTTCACTGGCTGTATTTTCCCCTATTTCGACCGGTTAGCGGGAAACTACTCTGCCGTTAACGATTTTGACGGGTCGGTATCGCAGTTCTATATGTATCAGGATGTCACCATCCCCAGTGGTGTCGTCGCAAATTTCAGTTTTATCTACCGCATTCAATATTATAATGATCCGGTCTTTCCGTGGATTTTACCGCGCACTTTCGATGTGCAGGTGCGTGACCCTGATACGGATGCCCTATTAGGGACGTTACATTCTTTTGTCACCAATATCCCCAGCGATTGTGGTGAGGTCACGTGCAGTGGAGCCGGTGGACCGGTTGAAAACATCACCAAATTCGATACCGGTCTGGTCACTGTGGGACCGGTGGATATGTCGGCCTGGGCTGGGCAAACCGTACGCCTGTATTTTCTCGAAAATATTCCGGAATATATGACTGGCGGCGCGATTATTGTAATAGATAATATCAGTGTGATGGCAACTCCATGTTCACCGCATGAGTGTCATGACAGTTCTGCAAGTCCTGTGCGCAATGCCTATAACACCCAAATGCCGACTTTGGTGTGGGGGCGCATCTCATGGGCACAGCAGTACCAGCTACAGGTGGCCGATAATGACAGTTTTATCGCACCCGTTATTGATGCGATGATCGCCCCGGAGGAACTGCCACAATTCACCACTGAAGCACTCAGCAGCGGTCGTTATTTCTGGCGGGTACGCGTACAAGCGGCGAATAATTCCTGGGGAGACTGGAGTCAGCTCGACGAGTTTTATATCCTGGAGAATTGATACTTCTGGAACCATGAAATAACCAGCGACAACCATCATTCCATTTATAAGCTATGGCTGAATATGTTATGAGACTGGGCTTCAAGGTAAGTAAATACAAATTGATAAAGGTGCACATTATAGTCTGGACGTTATTTAGTTCGAATGAGAGGGACCAACTATGCGGACTGTTGCCAGAAAACACAAAGGGGCAACCTTACTTTTGATTTTATTGCTGTTTTCGACTAGCGCGCAGGCACAGTCTGAATTAGTGAACAACGGTGATTTTGAAACCGGAACCTATGCCGGTTGGACAACCATGTATACTGGGAATGAGATTTACTGCTATGTCGGCTGGGAAATTGAGCCCGGCTTCACCAACTGCATTTTTCCCTATTTCGACCGTTTAGCGGGAAATTACTCTGCGGTCAACGATTTTGACGGGTCGATATCGCAGTTCTACATGTATCAGGATATCACCATTCCCAGTGGCGCCATCGCAAATTTCAGTTTTATCTATCGTATTCAATACTTTAACGATCCCACCTTTCCGTGGACTTTACCGCGCACTTTCGACGTGCAGGTGCGTGACCCCGGAACGGATGCCGTGTTAGGCACTTTGCACGCCTTTGTCACCAATATTCCTGCCGATTGTGGCGTGGCGGTGTGCAGTGGTTCCGGTGGCCCGGTGGATAACAATACCAAGTTCGATACCGGTCTGGTCAGTGTCGGCCCGGTGGATATGTCACCATGGGCAGGGCAAACCGTCCGCCTGTATTTTCTTGAAGATATTCCAGAATATATGACCGGTGGCTCGGTCATCGTGATGGACAACATCAGTGTGATATCCACTCTCGGAATCAATGTCAGTGAGACCGGTGGCAGCACCGATATCACCGAAGGTGGCGCGACCGATAGCTTCAGCCTGACTTTAGACCAGCCTCCAACCGATACCGTAACCATCAATATTGTACCCGATGCACAATGCACCGTGGATGTGAATCCGGTGGTGTTCGCCCTTGGTGACGCTGGCCCGATCAACGTCACGGTGACAGCCGTAAATGATGCCGTGGTTGAAGGGCCGCATAGTTGTACTATCCAGTTCGGTGCGGCCGTAAGTACCGATGGCAATTTTAACGGGGTTAACCCCGATGATGTGGTGGCCAATGTCACGGATTTCAATAGTCCTGGCGGTGGCGGTGGCAACGGCGGTGGTTCGAGCTCGTCAGGCAGTTCATCGGTGAATGTTGGCCCGGCAGTGCCTCTGTGTAATGATCTGAACGGGACAACCAACTCGATTGTCCGCGCAGCCCTGCCGGGTGGAGTTTATGGCGTTCACTGCCGTGTGATTGCTGAAAACAGCAGCTTTATCCGTACGCCAGCGGAACTCGGTGTACAGTCGGTGCTGGATCGGGGCGTTATTCAGGCGGTGGATATCTTCAGCCCGTCCGGTGTCAGTGTTGCCGGGGCCACCATCTGCCTGCAGGGTACAGGTAATCTGGTCTTCCTGGATGCCACGCAGGCACCACGCGTCCCGCAGAATTTGCCGGTCAGCATCCAGAATGGTTATAGCTGCACGACTATTCCGGCTTTAGGAACACTGGCATTGGTCAGAGGCTGATCTCTGTAGCACAAAACTATAGATCATCAACGGGCGACATGCAGCTATGTCGCCCGTTTTTTTAACTCGTGGGAGGAAGCTCCACGGTGGCTTTCTTCTTCCAGAACTTATAGCGCTCTGGCAGTGCGACGACCAGCGCCATCACAATCGAGCCGAAAAAGATAATCGGCGCGAGAATGCTGCCGACTAAAGCCAATAAACTAAGGAAATTGCTGGTCTTCACCACATCAATCACGCTGTTGAAGTCATTCAACTGATTGATATCTGCCCAGAATGATGGCAACGTAAACAGGATAATACTCAGTGACAGGCCAGCTAAAATCAGGGACTGGCGTGAATTCTGCTCGTTACTGCGCTCGGACAACTGGGCTAGATAGATTTCATCGACATGATCGACCAGATCCGTCAGGTTGCTCACGTTGCGTTCGGCGTGGTTTAACAACAGCGCGACATTCATCTGGGTCAGCAAATGCGTCGCTTTATCCACCGCATATTCAGCGCGGCTCCAGAAATTCGGGTTAATCAAGCCCTGACACACACCAACTAACCGGCTGAGATTAGCGGATTCATTGGTGAGCTGGCTCAAGCGGCGTTGATTATCCTGCAAAGGCCCATTGAGCTGCCCAAGGATAATATTCTGGCGGGCATGATCCAGCTCATTCACAAACTGCTGTAACGTATGCGCGCTGGCGTTCTCCACCAGTTGTGACAACACGCAGATTTCCAGCGTGAACTCGATTAATCTTTCCAGCGCTTCCCAGTAACGCGGATACTCCACATAAGTGGTTGTGGTTTTAGCATCCAGGTTGGAGATAAACAGATGCTCACGGCTGGAGCGACGTGATGGCATAATCACCGCAGTGCGCGAAGTCAGCACACACAGTTCATCCGCCCACGTAGCGACATCCTGCTCAAAGATTCGCCCGACAACATTCAGATTGTGCCGCGGGAAATGCCGGTTGCTGATGCCGCTGGTGGCTGACTTCGATAAAATCGCGCCTTCAATCATGCCGACCAAAGCCCACTTGATACGGATCGAGCGTTTGACATCACTCGGTTCGATCTCAATCAGATTACTTGCTTTACGTTTCACATCCACTTCGGCGATTTCCGCGTCGGCTTCATCAGCTTGTTCACGGTGCGGCGGCGCGGTAATCATTTCCGGTGAGGCGACGACACGATCCATGTGATAAATGGTGTACGAATCGTACAATGAAGACGATAAATCCGGCTTGATCGCATGCAGTTGCACGACTTTGCCGTTTTCCCTCCGGATTTCGCTGCCCCCATCCTGCACAAACTGCCGCCCAATCTCGCTGGCGAGCTGCCACTGCACCGGGATGTAATCCAGTTCCGGCACATCATGATTATGCACCCCCAGCCATTCCAGAAACATCCGGGTGGAATCGGCTTTGCGCTGTACATCTTCGATCTGTTTTGCATCCAGATGGTTATCAGTCAACTGTTCCTGCAATTTTTTGAGCGCTTTCAAACCACCCGGCACATCAAACGGCTGCTGCAATTCGATGACATGCGAGGTCTGCGTCAGCAGGGATGCAGGTTTGTTGTAGGTGCGCGTCAAACGGACGACCAGCATACCGGTCATGGTGGGGCGCACATGAATATCCCAACGATCCCAGACAGGTTTAAAGAGTTTGACAAATTGCAGATTGGTGTTCAGCGCTTCAGGGAATTTGAATTTGGCTTTGTCGACCCGATACATCGGTGATGAGTACAGGTCAAGCATGTTGGAGCGAAAAATGCCGGTGACAAAACCCACTTCATCGGTAGACATAATCGGGCTGCGACCCGCGCCAATCATATCCTCATCCACCGGATAAAAGGGGCTTCTGAGCATTTTATAAGGCCATTGATTGCGCAGCACATCGGCAAAGGCACGATAGCCACGAATGGTTTCAAATCGGTGCCGGTCATTTGGATGGACAAACGGCTTGATATCCATCACCATGACGACGTTGGTATAGCCTTGCGCGCGTATATCGTCTGACATAAGGGGCTTCACAGAAAATTGCTAAAAGTTACAGGATTTTCAACTATAGCACACCTGTTTATCCGTGTGAAGTCAGCCGGTATTTATTCTGGCAGATGCATTGCTCCGCTTTTGTATGATGAAGTTTCGGTCGTAAGGCGCCTGCCACATGATACCCTGTACGAAACGCCTTCGTTTTCACATTAAGGCATTAGAAAACACATTTGGAACTTATTAATCATCAAACCACCAATCTGGAAATTCAATAATGGGAGTAACTTTAACAGAGGTCTCATACACCCACCCATAAGATTCCTGTCCATTAATGCTTAAATCAACACGGAACCACCAACCGTATGGATAGTTTCTACCAATTCTTCCTCTGTCACTTATTTTAAAACTTTCCCCTTGGGTTGCATTCCTTATAATCGAAGCATCTATACTTGGCCCATTCCGAATATTCGCTGAAGGGGATTTAACAGTAATAAATATATCTTCAGAAATATTCAAGGATAAAATTAAATCGTTACATGCCTCATTTAATTCCATCACATTGTATATTTCTACCCAAGTACTTGGTGCTGTTATCGGTAATTCATTACTGTCGATCTTCCACCATATTGTTCCATCATCTTTTGACCCTATATCTATTACAGAAAAGATTTGATTAAGCGGTAAATACATAAGGCTAGTGCTACTATCACCTAATCCATTTCTAACTGTCGCGAAGGAATTAATTGCCTGGACTTTACATCCCCCTGAACTTGAAGATATAACATCCTCAATCAAATTTTCTTCCAGCAGATATGTTGGTGTATCTGTTGGGAAAAAAGGGAGTTCAGTTGGCAATTGAGGTTGCGAATTTTTAGTCACATCCTGTTGAGTATTCCAAGTATCAATACTAGCAGTGATGTTTATCGTAGGCATTTGTGTAAGTGAAATCAATGTAGAGTTTTGGTCGACTATACTTTGGGTGCCTATTGTATACTCAGTTGCTTGAGCAATGGCAGTTATTTGCACATCGACTATTGATTGGTCAAGCGTTGCTTGGGCATCTAGAGTTTCTAGCAAAAAGCCCATATCCAGTTCGTGAGTAGGTGTTTCTATTGGAATTGGTGTTTTTGTAGCAGTTTGAGTAACTTCCTTCGTTGTCAGCATTGAGTCTAATGGCGTTGTGGGTTCAACGCTAGGCAAAGTGCGTGTAAAAAGCTGATTAAGATTCAATACTATACTAATCAGAATCAGAATAAAAGCTATAGAAGCTAAAATTATTTTGATAATAAATTTTTCCTGATTGGTTTGTGTATCTGATGTTGGCTTCACACCCAAAGCTTGCAATAGGGGTGTATCCACCTCCGGAGCATCCGCCGAACGAACTAGCAGAATTTCATCAGTTGGTCTTGCAGTACGAGGTTGCCAAAGTGCTCGACGTCGCCTCACTTCTCCAAGCTGACGTTCCAAAGCACCACTCAACTTAACTAGGGCTTCAGGATCATTAACGCCATGCTTCATATCCACATACTGGATATCGCCAAGTTTATCAGTTAAGCGCGTGCGATCACGTGCCTGAATTGTAATCACCCGTTTCTGTAATCGGCACGCTTCTTCAAATTCTGCTTGGCAGTAACGAGATTGAACCGACTCATTCGACAATACGTAAATAAAAATATCGCAATCTTTTATGGCATCGAGAATAGCATCCCACCATGAGTCGCCACCAAGCAATCCATGAGGCGCTTGGTCATACCAGATCTGGAAATTAGGACGCATTTGTTGAAGTCTGTGGTAAAGCTGTTCCACAAACGACAGATCCACTCGACTATAAGAGATAAATATTTTTGCCATAATGCCATCTTATTGATTAGGAAGAAACAATAATAATTATAACAACTCTTTCAGTGTGCAGTTAATTAAATTCAACCAAGCAAATATCCTAAAACAAAAAGGGACAAATGTCCGGACATTTGTCCACCCTATCAAGCCTAAAATCCGCTATACTTGGTCTGAAACTAATCTCTTTTAATTATGAACGTGGAACTAATGACTAACAATTTATTGCCGTTGCCGCCGCACCCCCTCGGTGGCAGCAGCAACAAAGAATACAACTTTGACTATGGAGATTATTCTGGCAGATGCAGTTCGCTCACATCCCAGACGCGGATGGTGCCATCGCCATTGGCCCCGGCCAGCAGAGTCCCATCCGGTGACCAGTCCAGATCATTGATATAACCTACGGGAATATGATCAAGATAAGGTTGGCCGCTGGCGACATCGACAAAGACGATTTCGGACAGGGTTTCGATTGCGATAATCGAGCTATCGGGTTTCCAGGCGGTTTTGGGCCAGTAATATTGCGGCGTGACATACTCAAACAGACGGATGCCTGTGGTTGCATCAAACACCTGAATGGCGTAAGGATCAGCACTGCGGGTACGCAGCGCGATGGCATAGACGCTTCCGGCATCATCCCAGAAGATATCTGGATACGCTTCTATCACATCGCCCACCACACTGGTGCTGATGCGCTCGCCGCTGGTGCTATCCCACACCTCCACGATCAGCAGACCCGGTTCCGGCGTGCTGCTCATCGTCGCGATCTGGCTATCATCCGCGATCCAGACAATGGCCTTTACCACTGGCGCAGCAGTCTCTAACGTGAGTTCATCCGCGATTGTCACGATATGGGTATCAACTTCGCTCTGAGCCATGCGCGACAGATCGTGACTGAGCGCACGAAGCAGCGTTTCCTCCACTGGGCTTATCGCCGTGTTGTCTTCCAATACTTGTGAAAGATCGGCAGGCCATGCTTTGATGACATCCGTCATCACACCGTCGCGTTCCAGACGGCCTGTTCCCAAAAGCCCATCAGCACCCCAATCCAACTGCTGGACGGTATGCTCAGTGGGGGTAGAGGCTAACGGGTCAAGCGTGTGCGCGTCCATATCCCACAGACGCACGTACTGCGCGTCTCCGCTGCTGACGCTGGCAATCTGGCTGCTGTCGGGTGACCAGGTTACCGACGCAACCGGCGCTGTAAAGACCAGCGATTCCTGCAAAACGGCTTCCGTATCGGCGTTAATATTTTGCAGAACGCCATTGTCGGCAGCGATGGTGAGTGTGGTTTCATCCGGCTTCCACGCCGCCAGATTACCACGGGTGATAAACGAGATGCGATTGTCCTCTGTCCAGTTATAAACATGCAGGAACGGCAGTTCTCCCGCCTGCTGATTGGTCAGCACAAAGCTGAAGCGTCCCGCCTGCCAGTTGAAAGCGCGCATTTCGCTGCGCTCACCGGGGTGCCGCCAGATAAATGTCTCCGATGAAAGCTGATCGCCAGTTTCGGCATCCACCGCGCACAGGCTGGACACATTGCGCGAAGTATCCAATTGATTACAAATCTGCCAGATTTCATCATCTGCCCACGCGACCACATCACTGCGCCCGATTGCCACCCGTGCCAGCGTGACTTTATTCGTCGTAGCATCGACGATAAACAGTCCCTTATCCGTGCCAACCGCAATCTGACTGGCATCTGGCGACCAGACCACCGACAAACCCGGCACCGGTAAACGCACCGCACTGTCGGCAGCTAAATCCAGCACCTCTACAGATTGATTAATCACGTTGATGGTGGCTAGTTTTTCGCTGTCCGGTGACCAGACGAGCTCATCGGCGCACAGGTCTTTACCGGTTGTGCGTTCGTTGCTAGCCAGCGACCAGATGATCAGGCGGCAGTCACCCCCGGTACTGCCAAAAGCCAGCAGTGTTCCATCGGGACTGAACGCCGCCGATTGTATCGAGCGGCTGGTGATCTTATTCAGAGGTTGCAAATCCGCATCCAGCAGCCACATGCCATTGCTGGTTGCTACAGCCAGCATTTCGCCATCCGCGCTCCAGTCCAGTGCGTTGATCGTTCCGCGTCCCAGCCTCAGCACTTCTTCAGGAACGGGGCGTTCTTCATCCTGAGCCGATAACGAAAAACCCAGGCATAAGACGCACAGCAGGCTCAAAAGTGCGCTGTAACGCGCCCATCGGTTGGCAAAAGGCATATATTTGTCCTATTCCGTGGCTTGTAAGCTAAGAAATTTCAACAGTGGTGAATAAGGCTGAATATTTCAGCCTCATTCCATCAGGGCTTCCCACTGTTCCATCGTGGTGTGCAGATCAGCCTCGGCCTGGGTATAAGCTTCACCTAGTTTACGGACCAGAGCCGCGTTTCCAGAAGTGCTGGCCTCGCCAATGTCCACATGCAGTTGTTCCAGCTTGGCTTCCAGTGCATGAATCTGCGCTTCCACCTGGCCGATCTTTTTCTCAAGGTCAAACGGATTCAGGCCGTGTTTCTTCTGGGTGTACTGCGTCTCTTTTCTGCGACCATTCGATGGTTGCAGGCGTTCCAGTTCGGCCTGTTTCTGCTTTTCACGCTCAACGACAAATTCTCCATACGAGCCTTCAAACACCTGCAGATCGCCCGGAGTGGCCGCCCAGATCTGCGTGGCCAGCGCGTCAATCAGATAACGATCATGGCTTACTAGCAAAATCGTGCCATCAAAAGCGTCCAACACCTGTTGCAAAATTTCCTGGCTTTCAATATCCAGATGGTTGGTCGGCTCGTCTAATAGCAGGAAATTCGAGCCGCTCAAGGCCAGCTTGGCTAAAGCCACCCGTCCGCGCTCACCGCCGGAAAGTGTTTCAATCGGACGGAAGACATCATCGCCAGAAAACAGAAATTGCGCCAGATAATTGCGCATCTCGCTGACGGGCATACCTTTGACCTTCATCACTTCGTCCATGATGCTTTTCTTCGGGTCAAGCAGTTCATGTGCCTGCGCAAAATAACCTACCTTCACCGCAGCACCCAGACGGGTTTCGCCCGAAAGCGGCTGCAATTGCTCCAGGATCGTCTTGAGGAAGGTACTTTTGCCTACGCCATTCGGGCCGATGAGTGCGGCCACTTCACCGCGATAGAGCGTGATATCCGGCACATAAAATAACGGCTGCGGATCATCGTCATAACCGACGGCCAGATTTTTGGTCATCAGCACTTTATCACCGCTGCGGACGGTACGCCCCATTTTAAGATTCATACTGTGGCGTTTGCGCGGTGCATTGATCATCTTGCCGCGCTTCTTCATGGTTTCCAGACGCTTCAAACGGCCTTTGGCCTGTGCAGTTCCGCGGCTACCCATATTGCGGCGGATAAATTCCTGTTCTTTTGCCAGAAATTCCTGTTGAGCTTCATAGTCTTTCAACAGACGTTCGTGGCGTTCTTCGCGTTGACGCACGTAATGGCTGTAATTGCCACGATAAACAGCGATCGTGCCAAAATCCAATTCCCAGACGATCTGCGCAAAGGCGTCCATAAAGTAACGGTCATGGCTGACCGCCAGCACGGCACCGGGGAACGACTTGAGAAAGCCTTCCAGCCACTCGACCGCCTGAATGTCCAGATGGTTGGTCGGCTCATCCAGCACCAGCAAGTCCGGCTCATCCAGCAGCAACCGCGCCAACAGCGCACGAGTCTTTTGTCCACCGGATAGAATCGCCAGAGAGCGATCATAATCCTCTGTTGTAAAACCCAGTCCTTGCAGCACTGTTTTGATACGCTGCTCATAGGTGTAGCCGCCGGATAATTCAAAGCGCTCTTGCAACGGGCCATATTTTTCCAGGGCTTCTTCGTGCTGGTTGGGGTCTGCCATAGCTTCTTCAAGCTCGCGCAGTTGTTTTTCCATGCGATGCAGGTCAGCAAACACATTGATCTGTTCCTGCCACAGTGAATGACTACCGACGAGTTCGGGACGCTGCGGCAGAAAGCCGATGCGAGTGCCCTTCGCCAGTGTGATCGTCCCCTGTGTGGCTGTGTCCTGCCCGATCAGAATATTCAGCAGGGTCGTTTTGCCAGCGCCATTCGGCCCTACCAGCGCGATGCGGGTATTCTGCGGAACTTCAACAGTAATTCCCTCAAAAATATCATCTGCGCCAAATGACTTGGCAACATTATTGGCAGTAAGGAGTGACATACGGATTTCATCTCAGACTCAGAGGACAAACGAATCTGATTATAACATGACGTGTAAACTGGATAAGGCTGAAATCAGGAAATTTCGATGGAACCAGACGGTTTAGTGAGCCAGTTCCTGACTTGCAATAATCGCCCGCGCATCTTCAACCGTTTCCGTCAGTAATAATTTCTCGCTCAGTTTAGGGTTAAGGGTGCGAAAAATATTCACCATCGTGCGCACAAAACCACTACTATGCGTAATGATGACATAATCGCGTGAGTCCAGCATTTCCATAGCGATACGGGCATGCGGCAGAATATTCATAGGCACCGGCCCGCTGCGGCTCAGGTTCAGGATCGCTGTGACACGCGGTATATCCATCGCATATGAGCGTAATTCTACAGATCGGTTCGCGGCGGCGTCAGCTTCTGCTGGTGTCCAGACACCTTCAAAATCCCAACGCATAATCGTTTTTTCGGGGTTGTCCCATTCAACAATAATTGCCATGACATAACCTATCTCATTTAATCGAAACAGTGCATCATAATCATAGCACAGGTTTGGCGAATGGTGTTATTAATGTTGTAATCCCAAAATGAGACGAAACGCCAGGCAGCTATGGCAGTTGAATAAGGTCGATTCCAAAGGGAAGGCGTGGGCCAATCGCACCGACGACCAGCGAGAACGAATCAAAATTTGTGACATAAAGCTGCTTATCGTGGATATCCACATCGCTGGGACCGCGAAAACTCCCCGCAACATAGGTCAGCGCATCACCATCCAGGCGGACAATGCCATTCTGGGTCACAGCCGCGACATAAATGTCCCCATTCTGGCTGACCGTCACACCATCCAGCCCAGGCGGAAATTCACGATTTCCATGCCGGTAGAGGATCGTCATTTCGGCACTGTCCACGCCCACGCTATAAATCGCGTCGAGGTTGCTATCGGTCACGATAATCGCATTGGCGCTGGCATCGTAAGCGAGGCCGGTCAGCGCGGGCCGCCCGTCACTGGTTGCTTCAAGCCGCCACCAGGCGGCACCACTGCTACCATCCGGCGCAAATCGCCAGATTTCACCACGACCACGGTCACTGACGTAAATGTTTCCCTGAGCATCGCTTGCCACATCGTCAGGCAGCAGAAAACCATCGGGCACGATGCCGTCAGCAAAGGGTTGAATGGTGCCATCAGCAGACACCTGCTGTATATTGCCACCCATCGTGACCGTATCCGCATCCAACTGATCAATCACAATCAGGTCGCCATCCGCGCCCACCGTAAGGCCAGAGACTGAGCCAATCTGCTCACGGGTGTTCGGGATTTCATTTACAGTACCATCCAAACTTAATGTCCAGATTGCACCGGTGACGAAACTGCCCGTATAGACTGTTCCATCGCCATCCACAGCAATCGCCGCTGGATAGGCATTATCATCAGGCAAAACCGCATATTCGCTGACTGTAACGCCTTCGAGTAAACCCAGACCCTCATTACGTTCAGCATTGTTAAATGTCAGAAAAATAAGCAGCAGTGTAATTCCGACCAGAGCGAGCAACCCACCCACCAGAAGCAGAATAAAAATCAGGATGCGCTGCGGGCGTGGCAAACTCTGAATGCGATCTAACATAATCTCTGTTTCCTACTATATTGTCGCGATAGTATAACCTTCAACATGCGCGACTAACTGAACAGGCGTTGCATCCCCATCAGGATGAGCAGCGATACACCCCACGCGACATATCCACCGGCAATCGTCGGCAGCAGTGTCCAACCAGACCGCACTGCGATGAGCGCGAACACCAGAAATAACACCGTTGGGATAATCCCCAGCAGCAGACCCTGAGCAAATTGAACCCGGGAAGTCTGATCGACATCACCTGCGGAAAACGCGATCCATAATGCCAGCGGCACATTAATGGGCATGGTCGCGGCAATGGCCGCAAACGTTTTGGAATATTCACGGAGAACCGCTACCGCCAGGATAATGCAGATCGAAACCACTACCGGCAAAACGCGGGTTATTTCCATGTAAGGGACTCCATTGTAAAGGTTGCGAGGGAGATAGAGGGTAATTCCGTAAAAAGCACTCAGCTTCCAGTAAAAAATACTGAAAGCTGAGACAACAGGAGCGGAGGAGGTGGGATTCGAACCCACGACGGTGTTACCCGTACTCGCGTTCCAGGCGAGCGCATTAGACCAACTATGCTACCCCTCCAGAGTGCGCTGTATAGTAGCATAATCCACACTAGGCTTCAAGGCTGGTGTATGGATGACAGCAGATGTCGCTGGAGATGGTCAGAGCAAACCCACACCGGGCATATTGGGTTTGGAAGCCCGCGCCGGATCGTTCAAAAACTGAATAAGCTGCCACGCAAAAACTTCGCAGGCTTCTAACTGTGGCATATGCCCACAATCGGCAATCGGGGAAAGTTGCGCGCCGGGGATAGATGCCTGGATACGTTCGGCTTCGGCCTGTGGCGCAATCGAGTCATTCATGCCCCACAACAGCAGAGTTGGCAACTGCGGCTGGCGCTTCTCCGGCATGTGATCCACAGCCAGCATGCGCATCATGCGGCCAAATGAGGGGATATTGCCCTTCACTGTCGCCTTGAATTCGTCGGTCAGGATATCAGCATCATAAATGACGTTTGGAAGCTCAGCGGCAGAAAAAGTAGAACGAGCCAGCCCGTAAAAGAGCGCATTGCCGATCAGTGGCACCCGCGCAAGCACATTCATAAATGCCGGAATATTAGGGATAGAGCCGCCGTTGGCCAGTACCAGTGCAGGTACAGACTGAGGATAGGCCGCGCTGAACAGGCGTGCCAGTAACGCGCCGAAATCATTACCGACCAGCGCCATCTGCTCGATTTTCAAGGCATCAAATAACTGCTTCAGCCAGTCCAGCAGATGATCAATCGTCAGACTCGGCAAAGATTCGCTCCCACCAAATCCGGGTAAATCGGGCGCGATGACATGAAATTCTTCGGCTAACAGCGGAATGCACTGTGTCCAATGAAAGGCTGCATCCCCCATCCCACCATGCAGCAGGAGGACTGTGCGCTCATTTTGTTCCCCGTCTTCCCAGTAATGGACATTCAGATTTTTCAGCGTTACCGATTTTTCATGCAAACCCATACACAATCCAGCCTCACATCTATCCAATAATATGGTGTTTCTGCAACCACTGAATAAGTTGCTGTTCGTTGGGTTCAGTAATCATCAGGCCACGGTCAATGCCGCGCGGACTGGCTCCCTGCGGCAAAACTTCAGGTTCTTCGCCGGGGACATCTTCGCCTGCCTGAACGACAACCAGTGTCGGCACAGCCAGAAACCCCGTCCACTTCAACACACGTTCTTTGGCCTGAGGGTCTTTGTCGATAAAAATATCGCGATAAATTACGTTGTGTTCCTGCAAAACACGCCGCGATAATGAAACCAGTGGGCAACCCATTGTCCGGTTATACATGACCAATTCTTGTGTCACTATCATTCCTCGATCATACATTACCCATTATAGGCCGGGTAAATAGCTCATATGCCTTATTCGATTGTCATTCTGGTAATGGGGTCGCAACGGGGGCCACCTGATTGGGGTTCAGGTAGCACAGGATGCCTTCTGTAATCCCATTCGCCAGCAGCTCCTGCTGTTGGGTGAGCATGGCGCGATCTGCCAGCATAAAGCCCAATTCAATGATTGCCGCCGGGGTCAGGGCGTTAATTTCCCGGAAGGTATGATAATCGGTCATATCCACTGTGGCACCTTCACGGCGCTCCAAACCACTGGCGCGATAATAATTCTGCGCGACACACTCCACCAGTTGATTATCCTGCACACGACTGCTGACCCGCGCCGCCGCCGCTGCGATTAAGAAACCCGACACCACTTCACCCCATTCCTGGCAGGTATTGGCATGGATCGAAACCAGTGCCGCCGCCTGATAATCATCCAGACGCGGGTCAAATTCATCCAGAAGATCGACTGAATAACCCAGCCCGCGCAGATTACGCACGACGTTCTGCGCCACAGCGAAATTAATCTCAGCTTCGGTCAGGCCGTCAGGGCAGACTGCGCCGGGGTCATCTTCTGGCCCGCGATGGCCGGACACAATCCCGATCCGCCGGAACCAGTTCGGCGTCGGTAAGCCCGTAGGTTGGAGCGTAGCCTGACTGGTCGCCTGGGCAATGCTCAACTCACTGCGCACACCGGTCGCAATAAACTGATTGGGCGTCCACCAGGTAAAAATAGTTGCCATTAAGCCCGCCGCGGCAAAAACCACCATAAACGAACGGATAAAACCGCCCAGTAAACTGGCCGCATTACTCCGCCGACGTGCCTTGCGACGTTTAACCCGACGGATGCGCTCGGCTTCCAAAGCAGACTCATATTTCAACTGGCGTGTGCGTTCAGCGCGGGTCAGCAGCGCCGCTGGCGAATCCTCGGCAACTTCTATCTGGGTATCTACAGCAGCCTTTGACAACGCAGATGGCTGCTGATCAGTGGCAGGTTTAGGGGGTGGTGCAGGCTTCTCACGCACAGGCTCAATCGGCGCCGCCTGAGGGAGGGAAGGGCGTTGAGCGCGATTAGCCGCCTGCCGCATCATTTCCATAAACGCGACTGAAGCAGGAATTTCCTGCTCATCGTCATCATGTTCGAAATCAGGGAGGTCTTCAGGCATAAGCAGTACGTCAATGATCCATGTAATTTTCTTTAGTGTAACGCTTTAAGCCGGACTCGACTAGCACAAGCATCAGGGGTTGCTTGTGCAACAATCCCTGATGGTTTAAACAGCCTCATCCTCAAACAACAGCGGTGGTTGTACCAGAAAACTAAGCAATAAACCGACCGCGCCAGCCATAAATGTCATCCCCAGCCACATATGAATACTCCACGGCAGGCGATTAACTTTGGTCAGCGTGACAAAATAGAGCATGAAATACAAAAGCGGCAGGCTAAAGGCGAAAAAGCGAAACGTCACAATATTGTTATTCACAGGGTGCAGGCGACTGAGCAGCGCATCACCCATCAGGCCGACCACGAAAGCGCCAATAATCATCAGCCAGTAACGCTCGATAAAGCGAAAACGCAGGCCATACATCAACAGCGCATTCGCCCCCAGAATAAACGCCAGACTACCAAACGGCAGAGTCCAGCGATGAATCAACGGCAGAATACAGCCCATCATCAAAGCTGACAACAGCAGAATGCCACCCACCGCCGCGATACTCACGGTTGAGGACATGGGCCGGCTGAATTCATCCGGCTGAGCAAGCGGATTGTTATACATGGTAAAAAATGTGAGCAGCGAAAATGCGACCATTGTCGAAACGATGACCGGCACCATATCCAGCTTATTATGTGCTTTCAGCGCCCCCTGCCAACCGGAACGCAACGGCCCCGTGATAAACAGAAAAGCCGCAGAGGCTAACCATAAATGCGAGGGGCTGATTAATGCTTCGATGTTGGCCTCAAAGCCGAAGGCTTCGTGCCACGCCATATCAAACACGCCGCCGAATATAAACAGGATGACACCCAAAAGCGACAGGAAATAACCCCGCGGTAATGCTTTTCTCCAGGCAAAGCCCAGATTAACATTACGATACTGCGTGTAAACCAGCAACGCACCCATCGCGGCCACACTGGAATAAAGCAAGGCATGCCACGGCGTAAAAAACGTATTATCCACAGCGCCATGATTATGGGCTGCGCCATCCACAAACAGACCCACAATAAACCATACGCACAACAAGGCGATAATCTGATTAAAGCGCAGACTGGTGGCCGGATACCCCGCCCGCCTGACGATCTTCGATGAGTTTACAGAAATATTTGAAGCATCACCAACTGCCATAGCCTATCCTTTACGCTTAACCTCTAACCTCGGTGAATTTTACACATATGTTTCTATGGGGTGACCGGGATGATCTTTGATTTGATTATAACGAAAATACAGCGTGATTCCACTCAAAAACACCAAACACCCCCGGGGGATGGGGGTGCCTGGTGTTTGGGGAAAACCTGTTTTTCATCTGGTGAAAAGGTGGGGGGCATCTTGTTCGACCAGATTGAGCCAAGAATAGCACGAAATAAACCGGCAAAATTGACGCTCAACCTACGCCCGCCCAACGACACCGTAATTTTTTTAACACTTATGGAGTATATAAAACGTATCAGTTTTGTATGCCTTCGCAATCAATCTGCCCATTGAATTGTCAAAATAACAAATTTGCAGCATCATAGAGGATATATCTCACGGAAGGAGTCTGGCATGTTAAGAAGCCCCACACGTTTTATGGTTATTTTCTCTTTGCTTGTGCTTTGCCTTATAGTCCCGACATCAATGATTCAGGCTGCGGATGGAAGTTTAAACTTCACTGTGGACTGTGCAGGCTTTACAAGCAATGGCAGTGAATTGGTGCTCACGCGGGATAATACCGGCCAGCTCAGCGAGGCATTCACCATTACGGCTATCGATGGGGCTGGTAATACCATCCTGGACCCTATTTCCGATGTTTTCTTTGTCGGTGGCTCTGTCATCTGGGATGAAGGCACCTCTTACGAATGGTCAACTGCCCCGCTTTATAACCCGCTTCGTTTACAGATTGTCAGCCCGGCAGGCAATGGCTTAGGCGAAGAACTGGTGTATGAGAATATCACGCGTTGCCCGGGACTGGGGAGCTTCGGCGCGATTGATGTGTTACAGGCCTTCCAGAAGCAAGCCTATCGCCTGTTAACGGGTGAGGCATTTGTCCTGCAAGCCGCTGATGGTGAAACCAGTGATGCGCTTGAACTGAATGCGGTACCGCCCCGGCCCATTAATCCGCCTGTGCTGCTGGAAGAACAACCGGGTTACGCAGTCGTCAATACGGACAATCTGTATCTGCGCAGTGGTGATGACCAGCGTTACTCGGTGATTGGCATTGTGGATGGTGGCACATTGCTGGCGGTATTGGGTCGCAATGAAGACCGCACCTGGTGGTATGTTCAGGTCGGTGGCCTGCGTGGATGGGTCAAATCCGAATTTCTCGTTTTGCGCGGCAACCTGACGGGTGTGCCAGAAGTGCCGGTTCTGGGTGAATATACCCAGCCCAGCCTCTATGTAGGGTATGTGGGTAATCCGGTCTTTAATCTGCCGACGATGTTCAGTGGTGAAGTCTGCCGCATCCCCGGAAACAGGGATTTTGCAGTTATCGCTCGTACAGCAGCCTCAGACTGGTTCCTGATTGAAGTACCATGTGGCGAGACTGAGGAAGATTTTGTACTCGCCTGGATTCAGGCTGATCGTGGTTTGTTACGTAACCCCGGCTCGGTATTCATTCCGGTACGTCGCAGCTGAAATTAAACATCCTGACACGGCAGGGGATTTCCCCTGCCGTTTTAAGTATCCTGTCAATTGGCTAGAAGCTGCCCAGATACGCCGCGAGTGACAGCAGCAACGCCAGCAGCGAAGTTGCTATTGAAAGCAGGCAGAAGCGATACAGCTTGTCTTCCAGAAAACGCAACTGCTTATCAATGTGTTTCTCGCCAGAATCCTCTTGACGGTGCCGGTAAATCCAGTAGACTGGCAACCGCATAATCGGCACCACTGCGATTGACCATGCCAGATACCCGGCTGAAAGCACGACAAATACCGGGAAATCGTTATCCTTCAATAGTGGCAGCATCAAAAACGCGACAATCGTCGTCCACAGAAACATCAGCAAAGTTTTCAGATAGCGCATCACCATCCGCCGCAGATATAAGACATGCCTTACCAGCGACATTTCCGTAATCGCCACATCTTCAATCAGAGAGCGATCCAGGCTCCGCGCTAACCCCATCGCGGCGTTAAAGCGGATCACGTCTTTATCCTGAATATCCTCAGACAACACGCCGAGCGACTTCAGATAATCCAGAGCACGCGTCGAAGGCAGAATATTCCCTGCGGTTTCCGCCACAAAATCATCGAAATAATGCTCGCGCTTATTTTCGCTAAACGGAGTCATAAACTGACTGTGCAAGGGCTGATACTGATAGCGCATAATGCTTTGCTTGATGTGAGGCGCTTCATCCGTCCAGAAGGTTAACGCCGATAAGGCAAAGGTGGGATTAAGCAATTGATCGGAGAAACCCGGCATGTAGATGGTGAAATAGAACTGCACAATGTCTTTCAGCAGCAGATAGACCGCATACAGCGGAATAGCCAGCGACAACACCAGCGAGTAGAACAACAGCAAATACAGAAGCAGGGTTATCAACATGCCATTGCTCTCTAATGCAGAGAATTGATTGCCACTCTGTGCCAGCAGAATTTCGATAATCGTATCAATCACATCCTTAAAAAATACCGGAATCAGCAACAATAATCCTGCGCCACCGATAAAAGCCAGTGCCATACGGTGCATTGTCGAAAGCCGGACTTCGCAGCGCTGTAAATAGGTGCGCATGGCGTTGCGTTCCGACTCAGTCAGCGGTTGCGGCTCACTTAAATCTGCTTCATTCATCATTGTTGCAGCCCATCCCATAGAGAAAATAAATATGACCCTAGATGCAAAAACCCCTGAGACACAATCAGTATGTCTCAGGGGTTGATTTCAGGTTTTCGTTCGAGCGTTAATTCTGCGCCGTCAGCTCGTACAGATAGGCGATGATATGGCGAATCTGCTCGTCACTCAGCAGCGGATAACCACCGCGATAGGGATGGTTATAGCCCTCACGTGGGTCAACCGGCGGCTGCCCCTTGGTCAGAAACTCGATTAAGCTAATCCCCTCACGCGCATTCAGCAGCGGGCTATCCAGCAAGGAGGGTCCGGTTAACGCGACACCCAGCCCATCGGCACCGTGGCAACCGGCACAACTACGATTGTAAGCAACTTCTCCACTTGAGAAGAACAGATCCGGCCCGGTGGCAACAGACTCGCCCTCATCAGGCACATCGGCTGAAGCGATGGAGACAGACGGTGGCACAAATTCAGTGGGTGTCAACGTCGGGCCATCAGCAGTTGGAGCGGCGGTGGGCGCTACAGTTGGTGGCATAGAGGCCGTATCGACCGGGACGTTGAGACTGCGCATATAAGCGATGACATTATCCAGGTCAGCATCTGTTAAAGTGGGATTGCCACCTTTGGCAGGCATACCCACGCCGGTTGAATTGGCGGGATCGCTCACAGCACGCCCAACCAACAGAAACGCATGCAGGTCAGCATCGCTCATGTCGTTGACAAAATCACTGCCCACCAGAGGCAGCCCCAGACCCGAAATGCCGCGCGCGTTAAAACCGTGACAGGCCGAGCAGGTTGTCTGAAAAATCTGTTCACCCGCACTGACCTGCTCAGGATTTAAGGCAGCCGCCACCTCAACAACCTCTGCTACAGTCGCAGTGGGTGGGACTGGGCTGGAGGCTTCAGTAGGCTGAACAGCGACAATCTGGGTAGGGCGCGGAGTCGGCTCCACTGCCCGTGGCGGGGGTGAGGGGGTTATCGCCATTAAAATAGCCAGCAGTGCCGCTACCCCCACAAACAGCACCAACAGTTGCGCCAGGGGGAAGACCTCTATCGATTCTTGAGGCTGTTTTGGATTCATCGGGATTCGCCTTCATGAGAGTTATCGTAAACAAGCTCATTATGCCGATGACCAACCCCATCTCCCTAGTGATGTTTGTCACAAAAACACATGACATCCATATCTCCCGCGTTTGCGCACTTCTGGATAAGCTTGCTTTAATGTGATTTACGACAGGAGTTTTCATTATGGAAAATAAATTTGGGCGGCGCGATTTTCTCAAAATTGCCGGAGTCGGCTCAGTAGGTATGGGTGCTGCGGTGGTTGGAAACCCGCTGCCAATTTCACAACATGATCATAATACCGTCCCTGCACCCGTCATGCAGACAGTGGACGAAATGGACAACATGCACAGTGAAGGCATCCAGGTTTTTCTGGATAACATCGGCAAGGATGATTTATTCTGGCGCAAACCGCTGGAATTCACGATGGATGGGGATGTCAAGGTCTTTGAACTGACCTGCACGAAGATGGAATGGGAAACCAAGGCCGGGGTCTCCTATCCGGCTATGGCCTATAACGGTATGGTTCCCGGCCCGGAGATTCGCATCACCGAAGGCGATAAGGTGCGTGTCCTGGTCACCAATGAAATGGACGAAAGTACCGTTGTCCACTGGCACGGTCTGCTCATTCCGAATGCGATGGATGGTGTCACGTTCATCACCCAACCGCCGATCAAACCGGGTGAAACCTTCACCTACGAATTTACTGCCCGTAATTCTGGCTCACATATGTACCATTCGCATCACAACGCCGCTGAGCAGGTCACCAGCGGTTTGCTGGGAGCAATCATCATTGAACCTGCCGATAAATCCCGCGAGCCGGTTGTCGATGGCGACTACACCCTTATCCTCAATGACTCGACATTAGGCTTCACGCTGAACGGTAAAGAGTTCCCCTATACTCAACCCGTAACCGCTAAACTGGGTCAAAAAGTTCGTATCCGCTATATGAACGAAGGCCTGATGATCCACCCGATGCATTTGCACGGCCTGCCGCAGCTTGTTTTCGCCAAGGACGGTTATAACCTGCCGGTGCCTTACCTGTGCGATACACTCAATATTGCGCCGGGTGAACGTTATGATGTCATCGTGGATTGTACCGAGCCGGGTGTGTGGGCTTTCCATTGCCACATCCTGACGCATGCCGAATCGCGGCATGGCATGTTCGGCATGGTCACGGTGATGATTATCGAGGAATAATCTAAACTGCTTCGACAGGCAAAATCAGCAAAGGCGACCCGATGGTCGCCTTTTTTTAATCCTGTTCCGCTGGTTCCGTGTGAATCATGACTCGTTCTAATTGCGGTTCATCGGCGCGGAGTAAAATTTCGGCTTCCTCAGCAATACGATGCGCGGCTTCCACCGTGATCTGCGCGGGGAGGGTCACATGCATCGAAGCCGCATAACCATGATTAAACGGCTGCACACGAACATCGTGCCAATCCCAACCGGGGTGATGATCTTCAAGCACATACTGGATGCGCTGCTCAAGCAAACGCGCCTGTCCGCTGACATGCGGCGTACAGGCGACATCGGTTACCGGCAGAGCAGGTTCAATGTGGGTGATAATGTTCGCCACATGAAGATCTGACTGAATCTTCGCTTCCAGCTGGCTGACCTGACGATGCGCTTCATCGAGGGTTTGGTCTGGCGGCACTTCCACATGCATTTCCAGAACACGTCCTTCATCCGCCTGAATCATACGGACTTCATGCGTGGTTAAGCCTAGTGCATCCGCGCGTGCACGCGCCAGCAAAACATAGTCCGGGACGCCGGTTTCTTTATCCATCGGCACCACCTGAACCTTGACTTCACGCACACCGGGTAATTCTTCGCGCAGTTTTTCGTCAATTGCGTTGCTGATGGCGGCAATCTGATCGGCCATCATTTCTGGGGCAACCCGCACATCGACATCAATGTGGGTGTCACTGCGTGAACCACGGCTGCGGACGCGCACGACATCACTTACCGCTGGCACCTGGGTCACGATCTGGGTTAAGGCCTCAGGCGTGTATGGTGCGGTATCCACCAGAATATTAGCTGTCTGGCTGAGTACCTGCCACGCCGCGCGACCAATCAGAACTGTGATAATCAAAGCCGCAGCGATATCCGCCCAGGCCCACCCCAGCAGCGCCACCAGTGCCATACTGACAAGAACCGAGATCGTCACAAACACGTCTGCATGCGTATTAGCCGCATCCGCCAGCAACACCTGGGAATCCAAACGGCGACCTTCGCGTATCTGATAACGGCTGACGACGATATTGACACACAGTGTCCCCAGCATCACGCCAAAAGCCAGCGGCGTAATGGTAGGCGGCTCTGATCCGCTCAAACGCTCGATTGCCCCACGGATAATTTCGAACGCAGTCAGCAATAACAACCCGCCAATAACCAGCGCGGCCAGCGTTTCATAGCGCTCATGACCATAAGGATGATCATCATCGGGTGGACGGTCCGCAAGACGGGTCGCGATCAAACCGACCACGTTACCCGAACCATCAATAAGCGAATGCAGACCATCGGCAGTGATTGCCAGGGCTCCGGTGATCAGACCAATGACGATTTTGCTGAAGGCCACGATGACATTCAACACGAGTGTGATGCGCAATACACGGCTTACCTGCTGGCGGTTAGTGGACAGTTTTTGCATTGATGCCTTTCCAGATGGATATTTATGCTATTTGTCATAGTAGACGTGGAAATGCCTTTTCGACAATAGGGAATAGAATTGTTAGGCGGGGCTTAATCGCGTTGGAAACGGCCTTTTTTAGACAATAAACCGCGATACAAACTGTCGAGATCACTTACCAGCCGGTCAATGCCATAGCGGTTGAGCATAATGTCACGTGCGCGCTGGTCGTCCAGCGGATTGCGCAGCGCCAGCAGCACCGCGTCCGCCAGAAAGCGCGGATCATCGGAGAAGACGAGCATCCCCAAACGGCCATGATCGAGCATATCCGGTACGCCACCTACAGCAGTCGCCACCACCGGACAACCTGCTGTCAGCGCTTCCATAATCGGCGTGGGGGTTCCTTCGCTGCTGCTGCTGTTCACCAGCAAATCTAGGTCGCTATATACAGCGGTCAGATCATTCTGCCAGCCGGTCATCTGAACCACGTCCTGCAATTGCAACTCACGGATTTTCGCCTCGACAGCCGTACGCATTTCACCATCGCCAATAATCACAAAACGACTTTCGGGCAATTGCGCATGAATCAGTGCTGCGGCTTCCAGAAATAATTCGTGATTTTTAATCGGAGCCAAACGACCGACAATGCCGATAAGGGGCGCGTCAGCCGGAAAATGAAGCTGCTTGCGGAACAGACCCGTTTTACGCGGCGTGGTCGCAAAGTCGGATAAATCCAGCCCCAGTGGTAAAGTCGTCATCCGCCCTTTATGGGCGATGCGATAAACCTCGGACAGGTCATGCCGCAAATTCTGCGTCAGCGTGATAATGGCATCGGTGAAGCGGGCGGTAAAACGTTCCACCATAATAAAAAGCTGCACCGACAAGGGGTTAAAGTGGTTTCGAAAAGCATGGGTATGGAAGGTGTGGACGATGACCGGTACCCCGGCCAGACGTGCCGCCACGCGGCCATTAAAGCCGGCTTTTGCCAGATGCGTATGCACAATATCCGGCTGAATTTCCCGCATCAGGCGATAAAGCTGGTAAATCGCCCGGATATTGGTGATCGGATTCAACGAAAATCCCAGTGACGAGATATAAATCGGTTTCACGTCATGGGCTTCGGTAAAATAGGCCATGTCGCCAGCATCAGGATTAGCCATACCGGTCACCAGAGTGGTTTCATAATCCGGTTTGGGCATGCGCTGCGCCAGCAGGCTGACGTGCATCGCAGGGCTGCCGATACTCAGCCGGGTGATAATATACATCACGCGGATCGGGGTGTCTGCGGTCATCAGGTACGCCCTTGCTGCGTCGCCAATAATCGTTCATACAGGCTGAGGGTGGTTTCATTGACATAGCTCAGCGAAAATTCCGCCTCGGCAATCTCGCGGCTGCGTGCCCCCATTGCTTGGCGCAAAGTCGGATTTTCGATCAAACGCCGTAAAGCCGCGGTCAGGGCTTCAATCTGATTAACCGGCACCAGCAAACCATTACGCTCATGCTGGACAATTTCCCGACAGCCGGGTGTATCGGTGGTCACAATCGGTCGGCCACAGGCTGCCGCTTCAATCAAGACTTTGGGGACACCCTCACCATAAGAGGATGGCAGGCAAACCACATGCGCCTGGGCGAAAACCTCCGGCATGTCATCGCGCTTGCCCCACCATTGGATCAACCCTTCATCCTGCCACATCTGCAACTTTTCCAGCGGGACGGATGCGGGACTGCTGGGCTCACTATACCCCGCCACGACGAACCGCGCTGTTACACCCTGTTCGCGCAGTTGACGGGCCGCCTCGACAAACTCACCGACCCCTTTTTGCCAAAGCAGGCGGCCAGCAAACAGAATGACGGGTACGCCATCTGGTTCTGGTTGAGGGGAAAAAATCTGCATATCCACGCCGGAACCTTTGATAACCATCGTGCGCGTTTCGGCCACCAGTTTACTGCGAACAAACAGCGACTGATCGTCGGGGTTCTGAAAAATTGTGCAGGAATTGGGGTGATTTAAAGCGAAGCGATAAACAGCCTTAGCCCCCTGCCGCATGGCGAAAACCTTCGCGCCCTTTGCCACAAACACATGACCAAGGCCGCTGATGGCATTGACCACCGCCGGGACACGTCTGCGCCGCGCAGCCACTCCACCGTATAAAATTGGCTTGATGGTCACCTGATGCACAATATCCGGCTGAACGCGATTATACAGGTGGTCTATCGCTCGAAAAGTGACGTACTCAGCATAAGGGCTGGTGCCATGCTGACTGAGCGGTAAGGGATAAAACGGCAGATTAGCATCCAGAATGTGCGCGATATTTTCACCATCTCCTACCGCAGATGCAACCTGCACATCATAACCGGCATCACGCGCAGCCAATGCCAGCGGCAAGCGATGAGACACAAAAAAACGCGGAATATTAACCAGATAGAGCAGGCGTGGCACGTTAGTTTTCGGGTGAGGTATAAACAGCGTTGAGGTCGGAATCGGATGGCGGCGTTAAACCCAGATGGGCCACAAAATCCTTGTAGGTCTGCCAGGCATCATCCGCCGATTGGTGCAGTATAGCGATAGCTTCGGCATCACCGTCACTCGCGCTGGCGACAGCCAGTTCCAACGCCCGTACACCACCCACCACACGGATCATTTCGCCAAATGCGGACAAGCCGCCAAAACGCGCCTGCGACCAGCGAAAAGCAAACCAGGTAAATACCAGAATCAGCAGCGAGGTTGAAATAGCTGTCAGCGTATTGAGGGTCGATTGCTGAAACTGCATGTCGAAGTACACGCGCATATAACCGCTGATGAGCATGGTGATGACAAAGACGATAAGCGGCAGCACCAGTGTCTTAAACAATGCGGATAAAACGGGCAGCGTCGTGCGTGAAGTATCTGCCGAAATCGCGTCTTTGACCCGCTGTGCGTAGGCAATACTATTTGTTCGTGTGTCCATAATCATGCCGTGATTGATCTTTCGTTTCCATGATTGTAGCACAATGCCAGTTGGGGGTCAGGGCAGTAAGTGATAAATTTTGAGCGTCTGGTCAACCATGTGCGCCGCGTTGAACTGCGTTTCGACCCGGTCTTCGGCCATCAGCCCCATGTGCTGCCGCAGCGCCCGGTCACCCAGAAGGGTCGATAGCGCTCCAGCCAATGCCCGCACATCACGCGTGGGAACCAGCAAGCCGGTTTCGCCATGCTGGATAATCTCCGGCAAAGAACTGACCCGACTGGCGATCACCGGCACCCGCTGGGCCATCGCTTCTAAGGCCGCCAGCCCGAAACCTTCCCACAGACTGGGCATCAGAAACAGATCAAAGGCAGCCATGAGTTGCGGCGCATCCTCACGCCAGCCCAGAAAATGGACGTGATCGGCTGATTTTTTGGCGGCATTTTCCAGACCTGCCCGCAGCGGACCATCCCCGGCAATAATCAGATGCGCATTGGGGAAACGCTGCGTAATCTGCTGAAAAGCCTCCAGCGCATACTCCACGCCTTTTTGCTCCACCAGACGACAGGCCATGCCGATTAAGAGGTCATCGTCCCCAAAGCCAAGTTCGTGACGTTTCGCCGCGGCGATCAAAGGCCGTTCCGCCGCTTGCTGCGGGTTATGCAGCAGGCCGTAATAGACGACATGGATTTTGTAGGGTGGCGCCTGTTCGACTTCAACCGCAAAACGGGCGACCGACTCCGAAATCGCGATACCCGCATTGACCATGCGCCATAAACGCCGGTTCACCAGCCTGATATGCGGCTTGTAGCGAAAAGCGTTTTCATTGTGGCGGCTGGTCAGGGTCACTTTTACACCTGCCAGACGGGCGGCGGAAATGCCGTAAAGATCGGCATGTTGCAGATGCGTGTGGACAATATCCGGTTTAAGCTGGCGCAATAAATCGCGCAGACGCAACACCAGTCGAGGCGCAATATCCCCCCGAATAGTCAGGCTGTGAACCGGCACGCCCTGATCGATCAGCGCCTGAGCAAAAGCCTGCATCGGCTTACCGGGCTCAACCAGCAAAATCAACTGCACATCTACCCCACGCGAATGTAAGCCGGGCAGCAGCGTCAATAAATGAGTCTCTGCCCCGGCGATACCTGTGACTTTCATAATGTGAACTATGCGCATAATGGATTAACTCTTACTGACATACCAGTCCAGGGTTTGCTTCAGGCCCGTCTCAAAATCGACGATGGGTTCATAGTTGAGTAACCGCCGCGCCAGCGTAATATCCGCCAGAGAATGTTTAATATCCCCCGGTCGTTCCGGCGCGTGAAGCGGTTCGAGATCGATGTCCATCAGTGTATTCAGCTTACTGCTCAAATCCAACAGTGAAATGCTGGCACCCGTCGCCAGATTCATGACCTGACCCACAGCATCCGGCGCTTTGGCCGCCAGCAGATTGCCATGCACC
>JBBSQD010000029.1:0-35149 GCA_038258185.1 Aggregatilineales bacterium
CCCCTCGGTCAGTTTTTCCTGAGCCCGAATTTTCAATCGACGTACGAAATGCTCAACTTGAAGATAACCTTCCATCTCGGCACGTTCCATATCGTTCAGAGATTCATTACGCTGACCATCCAGCAAATAACGCAAACGCTCCTGCGCTTCAGGTGAGGGTCGCAGCGCAATAATCTCTTCTGGCGTCGGTGCTGAAAGCAGAAAATCCATGATTTCATCGGAAGGTGTCAGATTAGAGGCAATTGCCATAGCTGCTCCTTAAAAACATTTTGCCACAGTGTACAATGAAATTTTATCATTGCGCAATTTAATGAGTTAGGGCGTACCAAATAAAGTACGCCCTGTGTAACATGCTTTATACTTTAGACTGACGCTTAGACGTAATAGATCTCGTCCTCATCGTCATCATCATTTTTGCGCTTCTCATCGTTTTTATACTTTTCGGGATAGTCACCCCAGGGCATACTCCCGCGATGGTCAGACTGCCAGTGTCGCCCGAAGAACATATAAAAACCGAACATCAACAGCAGCGGCCAGATAAAGAAGCCTTTCGTGAAAACCATGAAGAGCAGAAAGAGCGCGAGAAATCCCATGCCCGGAGAGCGACGCCTGCGTCCGCCCCAACCATAACCATGAGGCCGCCCATGAAAACCACGCCCATATCCTTTGTAACCGACTGGCCCGTACATCGTATACTCCTCTGAATCGTTACTTGACGTTACAGACTTATACGCGCTATGGCCTGTCGGGTCGCTCCAAAAGGCGGATTCTTATACCGTTCTTATACATTTTTGCCCTCTTTGAGCAAGGCAAGTTCTGTTTCCAGTTCTACGCGACGCTCAATATTGGCCTGCCGTGCTTCGTCAAGCGTATCCTGCCAGCCCTGTTTGAGCCGTGTCACCATCTGATCACCGGATACCGGCGCAAATAAAATCACGAGCAGCGCACCGACTGCTGCTCCCAGGCTGAATCCGATCAACCAGCTAACGAGTTTCCACATAGGTTTCCTCCTGAATGGCCCTATTATAACCTGAGTTATAGTTAAGGCGGCACACCTTTCACCGCAGATTAACCATACAGTTTAATTCTCTCCTGCCTTTGCAACTACAGCTACTCGCCGCTTTCGATTTCGGCAGATTGTTTTAATCGGGTAACGGCCTCCTGCGAACGCTGGGCGCTACGTTTTAAGTAATCGATAATCGTAGCGATTTGCTCATCCGAGTATGGATCATATAAATCATCGAATGAGCCCTGCATTGAACCAAAGACCGTATACAATTGTGCCATACTGTCCTCATTCACTTCCACAATCACCCGGCGACGATCTTTGGTATCGCGAATGCGTCGTACAAACCCTTTCTTCTCCATTCGATCAATCAGGTTGGTCACTGATCCCGTCGTCAGGCCGGTTTGGTCGGCAATCTCTCCGGCGGTGAGGGGACCCAGGCCGCTCAGGATGAGCAGGGTTTTTTCCTCAGTAGGGCCAAGTCCGATTTGTTCCGCCACTGCGGTATGAAAAAACACGGCTGCCGTGCTGCTGGCGTAAGTGGCCTCAATGACGCTTTCGATTAATGCTTTGCGATTTGATAGCGTTTGTTGACTTGACAAAATTACCCCTCGCGAATATTATGTTTTCTATCAAGTATCTTGATTAATCAAGATACTTGATCTATCATATTAAATACTAACACAAAATCAGAAAGGGCAAAACTGATTATGAAAATTCTCGTCATTGGTGCGGCAGGACGTACTGGCAGACACGTTTTAGAGCAAGGTTTACAACGTGGGCACGAAATTACGGCATTCGCTCGGCGGCCCCAGGAACTGGCCGATCTTCAGGGATTGAAAAGCATTATACAGGGGGATGCGCTGAATCTCGCAGATATTCGCAAAGCGGTGGTTGGACAGGATGCGGTCATTTCAGCGGTCGGCAGCAGCGGGATCGCACGAAATCTCATCACAGCGATGCAGGAAGCAGATGTGCACCGTCTTGTGATGACCAGCAGTCGTTCCGTAGTGGCAACCAGCCCGCGCTTACCAGTGTTGCTGGCATGGCTGATTTTCCGCGAACCCTATGCCGATCTTGCCAGAGCCGAAGGCATGATCGAGATGAGCAACCTAGACTGGAGTATAGTACGCGGAACCATGCTTACGGATAAGCCGTTTACCGGACAGGTGCATATTGATTTTGAAGCCAACGCTACGGGTGGTGATTGGTCACTCACACGTGCGGACTATGCCATGACCCTGTTAGATGTGGCCGAAAATCCCGCCATGATTCAAAAATCATTAGGTCTAGGTGGGGCTAAAGATGAGAAAAAGATGCAGGTCAGCACTGCGTGATTGATCACTAGCTCTTAACGTTGTTTTCCAGATTAGTCATCGCTGGGTTACGAAATTGCGCCTATTAACATCACATCCATATCACCACAGATGAATTTCTGTTCTGTAAATGCTAAAACTGATCGAGTGCTTTCCATCTGTAAAGATGTGCGAATATCGACCTTAAGGCATAATAGATCATAGATATTCGTCATCAGGAGAGCAAAAGATGCAGCAGGATTCAGCAATTTTTGAAATCAAGGAATACATGGTGATTTTGCGCCAGCTTGAAGTGATGAACTTCAAAGGCACCGACATTAAGCTGCGCGGGATTGTGCGCTGTCATGGGGATGAATTTACGCTGGATGTGTATTTCCTGGACGACATGAGCAACGTCCCTGGACCATCTATTGAAATTGAAAACAAACGGGGTTATATGTTTATGCCATTCCGCGATATCCATGTACTGGTGGATATTCTGCGCAATGAGAAGCCAATTTATGGGCATCTGCGCGGTGACCGTCCCGAATGGACAAGTATCACCACGACCAAAGAACCGGTTGGCGAAGGCGAGGGTTAAGTTTTATTTACAGGGCATTATCAGAGGCATAGACTTTAAACACAGGCTGGGGCATAAACCCGGCCTGTGCTCGTAGCAGGCCACGCGCATTTAAGAAATTTTGGGAGACAACGGCGGTAAGGTAAACATGAAACGTCCGCCCGACGCTTCACGGCTGACCGGCTCTGCCCAGATCATGCCCCGATGCAGTTCGATGATACTACGACAGACGGCCAAACCCAGCCCTGCCCCTTCAATCTGCTGGATGCGCGCCTGTTCAGTGCGGAAGAAGGGCATAAATACCTGATCAATCGTATCCTTTGTCAGGCCTTCACCCTCATCAACAACCGAAACCAGCACACACGGCAGCGGGCTATCGGCAGGTGCATTTTCGGGCAAGTCTGCCTGATCGCTCACGTAATGCGCCTGCACATAAATATTGCCACCGGCAGGTGAATATTTGATCGCGTTATTAATCAGATTCGTGACCACCTGAGCGATACGATCCGAGTCGGCATGGACATGGGCTAAGGTATCGTCCAGATCCATCACCACGGATTGCTCTTTTTTCTTAAGCTGAGGCTCCATACGTGCGACGACATCAATGATGATATTCGGGACATGCAAATCCCGCATATTCAACTTTAATTCACCGGCATCTGCGCGGGTCATTTCGATCATATCGGTAAAGATCGCACGCAGATGTTTGGCACTGCTGAGGATGATCTGCGTATATTCGCGAGCGAGATCGGGTAATTGGTCGCTCTGGACTTCCAGAATAAATTCTGCAAAGCCCTGAATAGAAGTCAGGGGTGTGCGCAGCTCATGCGAAATACGCGAGAGAAAAGCCGAGCGTAAACGACGCGCAGTACGCTCCGGTGTCACATCATGGAAAATATGGATGCGCCCCAACACATGATTATCCTGATAAACCGGCGCACTGTACCACTCAATATCCATGTGAACACCGTCATTGTGAATCATATGGAATTCCCCGCGCTGCGTCCCAGGGTCACGCACAGGCATACTCAGCCACATGGTTTGCAACTCCCGGCGCACATTTTCGGGAATTTGCATGGACTTCAACACATCTTTGAGCAATTGACCGGGAAGTGTTTTCTTTGGCAGATTGAACATACGCGTAAATCGGTGGTTCATAGTTAACACGCGTCCACCTGCGTCGTCAGGCAGCACCATAATCACGCCATCCGTCACGGCTTCTAACAGGGCTGATCGTCCCTGCTGTACCAGATCGTGCTGCTGCTGCAAAACCTGCGACATGGCGCTGATCGCCAGAAACTCGCTGACTGCCTGATAATTTTGCAATTCACGCTGTAGAAAACGATGCGGCTTATTCGTCCCCACCAGGATAACGCCTAATTTTCGCTGGCCTGCATAGAGCGGCAGAATAGTCAGCGAGGAAATACGTTCGGCTTTTAACAGCGAACGCGAGAAAGGATCGAGGCGTTTTGCAAAGTCGGTAATGCTCTCAAAAACAAGCGGCACACGTTCATCCAGACGTTTGAGAATGTCGGGATAATCATTGATATAGATTTTAGTTCCCAGCGCAACCCCGCTACCGCGCCGCTTTGACCACGAACCTTTCATCTCAAGATAATCGAATGGGCCAAACGGGCGATCTTCACGCACCGGCCCATACAGCATAATCGCGCAACTGCTTACATGAATATCGAAGAGGTAATTTGCCAGGACATCAATAATATCCTGCGGTGAGGGATTATCTGCCAGGGTACGCGCCGTCAGCGAAATGGATTGCGAGACGATCAGACTTTGCGCCAGGGCTTCATACAGCAGCAGATTCTCCACCACTGTACGAATCATATTGACGGGCAGCGCGATACGTTCAATATCGTCCGCATCGAAGGCGGCTTTTTTACAGGAAAACAGCGCCAATACACCAACGATTTCATCCGGCAAAGACAATGGAAATGCCAGAGCAGTTTTGTAGCCTGTTCCCTTAAGCTCTTTGGCATCAAATGAACGCGGTTCGCCACTCACTGGCAGTTGGCGCATCAAGCCTTGCAGGAGGTTGTACGATTCGTCCGACAGATCATCACTACCATTCACAACCTGATGTGCCAGAACTTCCATCACGCTCTGTTCATGCTGGTGGCTGCATACACACACCATATCTGCAGACACCTCAGCAAGAATCATCTCAATGAGATGATTAATCATGTCGGGTGGACTGATCTGGGTGATGGTTGACGGACGAAGTTTGACCTGTGCAGCCATATTATTCGCTTGCTTCATCCTGTGGTGCAGGTGCAGGTTCCATCTCCGTGGGGCGAATGGTGAACATGTAGCCAATCCCACGCTCGGTACGAATGTAGTGCGGATGATGCGAGTCAGACTCCAGCTTACGGCGCAGACGATGCATATGGACACGCAGGGTATCCTCATAGACATCTTCTGATGGCCACACCCGCGCAATCAACAGGCGATTTTCCACCACGCGACCCGCATTGCGCAGCAGGACATGCAGCAGAATCGACTCGGTTGGGGTCAGGTTGTGCATCTTGTTGCCAACGGTGATGCGGTTGTGCGCAAAGTCGATGCTGAGGTGGTCATCAATATTGACAATCGGCTGGCTGGCGTAATCCAGGCTGGGCATACGTGACAGTACAGTCTGGACGCGCGCCTCTAATTCGCGCAGCTCAAACGGCTTCACCAGAAAATCATCCGCATAGCGGCGCAGGCCCTGAACCACCGTATCCGTATCACTGATCGCAGTGATGAAAATAATCGGCACATCACCCATTGCTTTTAGCTTGCTGCTCAGCTCAAAACCATGCATGGTGGGTAAGCCCAGGTCAATCAAGGCAATATGCGGCAGGCCACTTTGTTTCACATACTTAATCGCATCCGGGCCATCCACAAAGGCAGCGATGTCATAACCGTGGGTAGACATATAGTCGCTGATGAGTTTACTGATATGTGCATCATCCTCAACTACCATAATTTTCGTTTTATTCATGAATCTCGCGCTCCGTAACTTCAGTGACTAATTTAAGGAATTGTAATGAATATACACCCAATGTAACATTAACGTCAATATTGCATCATTACAAACTACAGAAATGATATAAAATATTTACTATTAAGCACACAGGGATTTTTAACCAGAATTTAATCTGCCGCCGCACTTAAGCTGGTTGAAGTTTAAATCAACGTCTGAGATTGGGCAAGCTGGTTTTGCATCTGCAAAATGCGCTGGTTAACAAGATGTGGCTGTTCTTTATTGATGTCATGTCCACATTCCATGACTATCTCGGCACTGAGATGGGTGAAAATCTTCTGTGCGCGCGCCAGTAATCGAACGCTATCGGTATAAATTTCGTGATCGCTCACCAGCAGATGCACAGGTGCAATGACGCGCCGCAATTCATTCAACGGTAGCGGCCCCGGCCCATAATAGCGATTATAATCCTGAATCAGTATACGGGTGAGTATTACATTTTCTTCGCTGGCAGGGGTAGTCATAGCCAGTTCCACCAGCCAGCGACAAGCCTGGGGAGATTTAAAGAAGTATCGCGTCAATAGCTGAGTGAATGTCACGATGCTTTGCCTGTCCATAAAGCGCGTGAACCCCTTAAATGGCACAATGCCGACTGGATTAAGCAGCAACAGACCGGCGACTCGTTGTGGTGCATACGCCGCCAGCTTGAGCGCAAAATGCCCACCTGCTGACGACCCCACCACCAGCACCCGCTCAATTTCCAACTGATCCAGCACATCACTCAGCCAGTCCGCATAAGAACGGCCCATATAGGGAATACGCTCTGGCGCACTTCTTCCGGCAAAACCGGGCACATCCGGCGCATAAATCCGGCAGTGCTGCGCCAATCCCTCAATCTGAGGTCGCCAAACAGAAGCATTGATGTTTAAGCCATGCAGCAACAGCAGCGGTAAATCCGTCTCTGCCCCGGCGCTGATGACATGCGTATCACCATAGCGAGTGGAGATCACCTGCGTTTCACAGGGCACAGTCAACCGGGCAAGTTCGGCGTCGTACCAGGCCATCATGCGCAGATAACCTTCAATCGAAGTGTAATTTTGAAATGAGCTCATAATGACTGTGTGGCCGTGTCAGGCTTATGCAACAGCAAGTCAATCACTCGGTAAACAACCCGATGAGATTCCAGGTCAGGGTATCATCCGTCACCACGATGTCGTAACGTTTTTTGCCACTGCCATAGAAACCGGGTTCTTCGTCTCCGCTAAAGGTAAAACGATCAATGACAAGGTTATAGGGGAAAATACCCTCGTTGTTATTGCTAAACCACCACGATTCATCAAAGCCGCCATTGATATAAATTTCCGTGCCTTCTCGCGAATTAACGTTATTTCCTCGGCGATATTCGCCTTCGATTAAGGCCAGTTTGTACACATTCTGGAAATTGAGAAACAGCAGGCCATTATGCAGCTTAATAAAGGGGCCTCTTATAGAAACCGTATCCCCATAAATCTTGTAGTCCTCCGGCTGTCCGTATTTCGACAGATCAGCGACCACTGGCCGCAATGCGGTTTCCAGTGCGTCGGGCTGGATATAAGGCGTGAAAGTGATCTCAATATATTCGCCATTCTCGTCCTGCTGAATAGGACTCATAATCACTTCAGCCACCGTCGTTTCCTGTGTAAAAACATTCACAGCATGTAAAAAGAGCCCCACAGCCGCACCAGCAATCATCACGGCAAGCAGGGCAATCACGATCAGAATTATAATCAATTTCGACATAATCGTTTCCGATCAGAAAATAATATTTATAAGGCAAGCCTGAATACTATCATTAAATTTCACGCAGTTCATCTTTTTTGAAAAATCGGCTCAATGAGACCAACGTCACGCCAGCGAAAACCCACCAGAACAGCTCTGTTGGGAAGATATAGCGTGGCAGAGCGGTTAATAGCAGATGGATGAGTGTGGTATAGAGAATAAACCCCATCAACGACAAAGTCACCTGCCAGCGCTCACGGGTCAGCCACATACCGATTAATCCGGCAAAAATGCCTGTAAAGTGAAACACGTACAGCAGCAGTTTAGGCCAAAAAGCATCAGCCTGAGTGACAGTAATCAGGCCGCTTAAGCTGCGGTCGTCTCGCAGCCAGTTCTGCACCAGATTACGCAGGCTCTCCCCGCTAAAAAGTAATGTTCCATGTGGCAGCAAATAGGCCGAAGCGAGTTCCCGCACGCGGCGCGTCACATACCCCAACGGATCGCTGCTAATAATGACCTCTGCCTGATCGCGATAAATTTCCTGTTGATCGTTACTTTCGGCAGGCAGGTCCGTATTGAGCCCTTCATCCACCGCAGCCCCACCCTGCCAACCAGCATCCGTCGCGCCGATATAGAAAAAAGCCGCAAAGCCTTCTCCGCCGATTACAAAACGATCCCAACGGGCGAGATTATAAACTGTCCATGAGCCAACCACCGCACTATAGACCAGCAGCAAAATCACGCTCCAGCGCAGTCCGCGCCGCCAGCCATGCACCAGCAGCAGATGCAGCACCAATCCCAGCGGAAATAACAGAAGTACTGCTCGTGTCAGAGTCGCCAGTCCCAACAAAAAACCTGTGACCGCTACACTTCTGATTGGATATCGCAACGATGAAGCTGATACATTTTCCACATAGATGGTCAGCGCAGCGGCGAGCAGAAAAATGTAGACTGTCTCGGTGGCAATCTGCGCGGGTTCCAGCACAAACACAGGCGAAATTGCCAGAATTGCTGCAGTCAATAGCCCCGCACGCGTATCACCGACCATCCGTCCCAGGCGGAAAGCCAGGTAAATCGTTGCTGTAGCAAGCACCACCTGCAGCAGCCGAATCGCCAGGATCGCTGCATCCGGCGCCAGCAGTGCCTGCCAAAATCCAAGCAATAACAGATAGAGCGGCGGGGTGGGCAGATTTTTGAGGCCAATAGGTAGCTCAGATCCACCTGGAAGCGGCAGGATGCCATTATCGAAGCCCGTGAACAAGGCATAACCATTTGCCAGATACCAACGACTATCGCCGCCTGCGTCCGCATAGACTACCAGGTGATCCTGTCCAAGCGCATAAAACAGGCGCAGCAGAAACGCGACAATCAGAATCATGATCAGCAGATAGCGCTGTCGCGTGGAAAGCGAATTATTTATCAAAAGCGAAACCATAGAGTACGACATTTGTCCCACGGATTTCGGCCACACGTACAAAACGTGGGTCATCATCAGTGCCTAAATAAATCGCATCGAGTGTCGGACGGTCTGGCGGCATCATCATGTAATCCACATCATAACGCTGGGCGACTTCCAGCACCTTATCGCGGCTTGTCATAGGCATCATCACCGAGCGCATGCCATAGTAACGTAGCATAAACGGATCCTGCGCCATCAGAATAATCTCGCCATCGCCATTCGTGTCTGGCAGTGACTCCGCTGTCTCCACCACCTTTACAATATAATCAGAATACAAACGGGTAAAAGCAGCATCTGCACGCACCAGTTCAATGCCGTTAGCTGCTGTAAATGCCAGCGCCACGACCATCACCCCGGCACGAATACGGGCGTCCTGTATAGCGCGTTCTAAGGCATAAGCACCCAGTGGCAGCAGAAGCGGAATCAACGTCAGATAGGCTTTCTTAAAACTGCCGGATTGAGATTTGTAAGGCACCAGCACTGCATAGAAAATCAAGGTTCCCGCAACAAGAATCAGCGTGGGGGCAATAACCAGCAAACGCTCACGATCTCGCGCCGCGATCACCAACAACAGGCCACCCAATACAGCCACCGGCAGAAAAATATCCAATGTGGTGTACATCAGCTTGACACCCGCGGCCAGTTCAAACAGGCGCTTGCCGATCAACTGCGCCGGAGTCTGCACGGCCAGCATGGTATCCATAGTGAAGGTTTCATCATAAGCATAATGATCGCGCTGATCCGTGAAGAAATACATAAACGCGGTTTCGCGGGTGCTGGCATACCCCAAAACCTGAATATTACGCATCAACCACGGGCTGACCACCAGCAGCATCGCCAACGGCATCAACAGCGCCAGATACCAGCGCTTGAGCTGCCCCCAGCGTGCATAAATCAACACGGTGACGACCAGCATCGGCAGCAACAAAATCACATCATTGCGCGTGAGATAAGCCAGTCCGCCCAGCACACCACTGCCGATATACGCCCATACGCGATCATGGCGCAGACCATGGATCAGCAACAATATGCTGGCGCACACGAACAGCGTATTGGGGAGTGTGGTATCTGTCCGCACAGAATTGAGTAAAAATTCCGGCAGCACCGCACACGCCGCCGCCACGAACAGACTCGCACCTTCACCACAGCCAAACTGTCGTGCTGCGAGATAACCAATCACACATAAGGCTGCCCCAAACAGCAGAAACGGCACCAATGCAGCCAGCAAACCTTCGCCAAAAATGCTCATACCAGCGGCTGCCAGTACACCCGTCAGCGGCATCCAATGATCAAAAGGGTTAATCAGTGTCCCCACAGGTGGCGGGTCGTTATAGTGCCAGATGTAATCCATTGT
Organism: Aggregatilineales bacterium; assembly: GCA_038258185.1. Classification (GTDB taxonomy): domain Bacteria; phylum Chloroflexota; class Anaerolineae; order Aggregatilineales; family Phototrophicaceae; genus JAIOHN01. Next base: position 10,433 of record JBBSQD010000029.1, read on the forward strand.
AAAGCCGCGTCCTTCCACCAGGAAGCGACCCAGATTGTAATAATGATTGGGATCACCGATGCCGGGATGGCTGACAAACTGTGCAAGTATTAACCGCAGCAGCAGCGCCCCCAACACGATAAGCATAAGCTTGTACGAAGTTTTCAAATGATGCCTGTCGTCTTTTACAGATATTCAAAGGCCGGCATTATAACAGTCCTGGCTTATTTCTAGTATGCAGGACTTGACTGCACGCTTTGAATGGATTGCAAAAGCTTGACTTAAAGCTGGCTTTAAGTTGTAGGTTTGATGTATATCAAATTGCACATCAAATGAAAGAAAGGAATAACCATAATGGCACGCGATTCGCAACGTCTGGAACAGGAATTTATCACCAGTTGTGAGGAGAAAACCGGTAAAAGTCTGGATGCCTGGATGCAGATCCTGCAAGAAACCGGGCTGGATAAACAGAATGCGCTGATTAAATGGATAAAGGACAATCACAGACTCAATCACATGCAAGCCGCATTTCTGGCTGGCATTCACCTGAATGATGGCAAACCTGTTTATGATTATAAAGTCCTATTTGAGAAACTCTTTGCAGATAAACCGCATTTATTGCCCGCTTATCAGGCAATTGAAGACATGATCAACACGCATCTGGACGATGTGGTCTGTGTGCCGACCAAAAGTTATATGTCAATTGAGGGGAAGAAGTGCTTCGCCTGTGCCACACCCACCAAAAAGACGCTGCGAGTTGGCTTAGATCTGGGGGACACTCCGTTTGATGATTATGTACAGAAGGCCAAAAGCCTGGGGGCGATGCCGAACATCGGCCATATGATCGAAATTTCCGACCCTGCTGAAGTCGATGATCGGCTGCTGAATTATTTTGAGCAATCCTATCAGCTTTCAAACGCAGGTTAGTGGACTGCTCACGGGTGGGTTTGCACACCTGCCCGTCAGCGATTATTTACCGCTTGGGTGAGGTGCTCTGTCCAGTAGTGATGTGTTTTGGCGATCACGGTAATAACATTCTTGATCTCGTGTTCCAGCCGGAAATCGGGGCCAGCAGGAAAATACAGCACTGCTCCTTCACGCCGCACACTGATATTTTCGACCACAATCGCCCGCAACAGCCATAAAGCCATGACCTCATCGGTGCATTCCAAACCGATCCAACCCGGTGATGCCGCTGGCGCTACGGGCAGATGAGTAATCATCTCAATGCCACGTTGCAGCTCCGCTAAAACCTGCTGATAACCTTCCGGGTCAGACTGGATTGTTTCCGGCATGACAGGTTCCAGCAGGGTACCGCGATGTGCTGGCCCACCTGCCAATGCCAGGTCACAGAAATCGCCCCAGATCTGATCCCAGGCAACCTGCCCCGTCTCATCAAAAATCAGACCGGTTGCACCCATCGGCGCGGCGCTCACCAGGGTATCAACCTGATAGCGGGGCGGGAGTAATGCTTGCAGTTCCGCGTCAACGCGATTGCCATGAGCGTGATTTCTCCCGGCTCCGTGCGTGTGGGGACGCACAATATAATGACCACTGTCCGAAAGCTGATTGATCAGTGCGGAGCGCGCTTCGATATAACGCTGGTTCACAGCCTGAATAACGCCGGGATGAGTGCCCAACGGCGCACTGATCAGCATTTCCAAATCAGGATAATGCGCCTGCTGTTGCTGGATTGCAGCCTGAATGTTGTTCCACAGCAGGTGATCGTACAGCACATAAGGCACGACAGCGATACGTCGGGCACCTGTTTGCACACAGCGCCGAATACCCGCCTCTATCGACGGTTCAGACCGTTCGCAAAAGGCAATCTCTACAGCACCCATACCAGTCTTTTCATACAACAAACGCGCAAACTGATACACTTCGGCGTTGCTCATCGCATCCCGGCTACCTCGGCCCACCACCAGCAGCGCAGTTTCATCATCAGAAATATCAGACGGCTGCGCGCTAAGACATTCCGCAAGCCGGTCATAACTGGCAGCAATTAAACCCGGATGCATACCCAGTGCCTGGCCGTAATAGGTCACCATTTCAAAACCGCGCTCATTTGCTCCGTCCACAATCATCTGAAGATTGCGGGTTTTTGCCTCTGTCGCGCTGACAAACAGCGGCAGCACAATGCTGTACTGTGGGCACTGGCTGACAGCCGCCTTTTGCAGACTTTCGCCTACTGAAGGCGTACCTTGCAGGAAGGCAGTCGAGACAGGGATGTTCAACTGGCGTGCAAGCGCGGGAGCCAGATCATTAAATTCGTCAGCCGTTGATGGAGTATGACTGCCATAGCCGACTAGAATGAGCATGTCTGAAACACCAGAAGCTGTGGGTTGATTCATGATTGATTATCCGTAAGCCAAATTCATATCTGAACAGCTAATCATAGGGGCAAACGCCGCTTCTCACATCGAACAAACATCACAAATTTCGCTGTGCATCTTTGGCAGAGATGCGCCAATCGGTGTGAATCAAAACGGGCAGGTGCTGATTTGATACACCTGCCCGTTTCTATATGTGTTCATGAGGTTAAGTCAGGCTGCTCCGCAACTGTTCGACCAGTTCGCGCTGTTCATCCGTCAGATTTTCCGGCACCTGGATCATGACGCGGGCGTACAGGTCACCACGCTGATCTTTTTGGCGCAGTTTGGGCATACCCTTCCCGCCAATGCGGAACTTTCGCCCGGACTGTGTACCTGCGGGAATCTTCAGATTAAGCGGACGCTCCATGGTGGGAACTTCGACGGTTCCGCCCAGCATCGCGGTAAAGGCATCCACCTTGACATCGGCATTGAGGTCATCGCCCTGACGCTCAAAGCGGCTGTCAGATTCGACTTCCACATTGAGATACAGATCACCGGGACGTCCGCCATAGGCTCCGGCTTCACCTTCACCGGCCAGACGGACTTTCGTGCCAGTCATCGCTCCTGCCGGGATATTGACCTTCACCCGACGATCACCTTTGGAAACCATGCGGGTGGTACCCTCATAGGCTTCTTGCAGGCTGATGGTCACCTTCTGTTCGAGGTCGCGCCCATTAACCTCGACGCTGCGCTGATCCCAGGGAGAGCCAGCGGCACTACGGCCACCACTGCGCCCGCCGAAAATCGACTCAAAAACATCGCCAAAGCCTTTATCGCGCATATCGACGTTGGTGTAATAGCCGGACTGACCATTAGCCGCATTGCCCACGCCGCCAAACTGCTGGTAATTACTCCCGAAGCGGTCATACTGCGTGCGCTTTTCCGGGTCGCTGAGGACTTCGTAAGCCTCGTTAATTTCCTTGAATTTGCCTTCCGCACTAGGATCATCGGGATTCGCATCAGGATGATATTTCTTAGCTAACTTACGGAAAGCCTTTTTAAGGTCTTTATCGCTGGCGCTCTTAGCCACGCCTAGCGTTTCATAGTAGTCTTTTGCCATAGCTTCATTCCAGATTTAAGAGTTGTTGGAAACAGGAAAAATTACGATAAACCTATCCCCCAGTATTATTTTATGAGGATGGTACCCATCGAGTCAACGGATCGAACAAATTTCTTAGACATTATTTACGCTCACACCCCGCACGCAGGAAAATACGGAGATTTCTGCTTGCCACCCTCGTTCATTCGATTATCTCACAACTCTGCGTTAAGCAGGCTCAGCGAAAATCATGCGCCCTGTCGCCTGGTTAATCAGCCGCGTAACCGTCACATTGATGGTGCGATCCATGTAGCGCTTGCCATTGGCAATGACCACCATCGTACCGTCTTCGAGATAACCGACACCCTGATCGGGGTCACGCCCTTCCTGGATCACATGGATGGAAAATGTCTCGCCGGGAATATAGACGGTTCGTACAGCATTCGCCAGCAGATTGACATTGAGAACCAGCACGTTTTGCGCCTCGGCCACGCGGTTCAGATTATAGTCATTGGTCACCAGCAATGTATCACGCTGCAAAGCCAGCATAATCAGCTTATTATCGACTTCACTGACGCCTTCAAAATCGTCTTCGATAATCTTGACCGGAATATCGGTATCACGCTGAAGTTCGTTGAGTTTAGCCAGACCGCGCCGCCCGCGATTGCGCCGCAAAGGGTCTGGCGAGTCGGCCACCTGATGCAGCTCGGATAAGACAAAGCGCGGCACCACCAGCGTCCCGCCGAGGAAACCCGTTTTCGCAATATCAACAATACGTCCGTCGATTAAAACACTGGTATCCAGAATCAGCTCACGATTACTGCCCATCTGTAAGCGACTTTTTACCGGGCCGATTCCAAGACGCTCTCCAAAAAATTCCCAGATCTCGCGCGAGCGCCGACTAAAAATCGTAATGCCCAGATAAGCAGTCGCCAGAGCTAAGGCTGCCGGTAAGACAGACCCTAAAGGACCGGCCAGCAAAGACAGCGGATAAGCCAGAAGCAGACCAATCAGCAGGCCCAGTAATAAACCAATGAGCGCCATAAACAATACATCAATCGACATCTCATTGATGAGTTTACTGGTAAAGCGCACAGGACGCGTCGTAAACCAGGGGGTAAGAATCAACCCGAACAACACCCCCACCAGACCGAAAATAACCGATGTCGCCATGGTATCTTCCGGCAAGCCCAGCGAGCCAGAAACGTCGACTCCCAGGCGAGCCCCGACTAAAGCGAAAACCACCATCCCGATCATACGGAAGGCAAATTCAAGTGACATAATTGTGGACTCCTAAGCCCAGACACTTTGCGGATAAAGTTTGCAAGTTTTCACAAGCATGGGGATAAAAGGATGCTTGCGGTGTCTATGTTTGGATAGGGCAGAATAATAACAGATTCTTCATCAACCCGGCACCTTAAATCTGAACCGGGTAAATGCTGCTGACAGCATAATAATAGAAGTGCTGACAGCAAATTTCCCCTATAGATCCCTTATTGTAAATTTATCATGGCTATTACCCATCGTCAACGAAAGGCTTGAGGGGAATTTACTTTAAGTGGCAGATTACTTATCGAAGGAAAAGCCAGTGAATGATAGATAGCGGTAATCAGCAACAGATTAATCGAGATACCAGGCGACTATCACACGCCCTGCGTCCGACAGCAAAAACAGGTGAAAACTGATACTGATCACAAAGGCAACAGCCGAAATCCTGCGCCATGACGGTTGCCAGCGATACCAGTTTCCAAACAGTAAAAACGCCAGTATCGTCCCTGAAGTGGTTGCCCAGAATGGGATAGACAGAATGAGGAGTAGTCCGGCTAAACGGCTTAACTGGCCGAATGCCGTTTGGTAAAAGTGATAGCATTTAGGGTCATAGGCGCCCAGCGCAACCTGTGCTGCTGGCTCTGAATGAAGGCCAAAAGCAAAGAAGGGCAGCACAATACACAGGCTAAACGCTACGGTCAGTATCAATATGCTGGTAATGCATAAGCGCTGCATACGAATCGTCGTTTGTGGAAGTTGCATCATCAACCTTTCATCTGTCATCAGCAACTGGCGATTTTGATAAGCTGCAAGTTGCTCGCGGATAATACTGGCTGGGAAGGTTATAAATTCAAGCAGGCAAAATTCGAGCATGGCTATAAGGCCATCCCGCTCACTTTCAGCGACTGCTTCACAAAATACGGTATACATTTCATCGGCAAAAGCTTCTCGGAATGCTGCCGGATAGAAATTCAGCAGTTGCCTGTAGAAATACTTCACAATCCGCAAAAATATCTTCAAATCGTACCGTCCTGCAATCGCATTTGGGCAGCCCTTGTGAGGCTTTGCAGGCGCTCCACGTCAGCCTGCAGGATACGTCTGCCCAAATCAGTTAACTGATAATGCTTCTGTATGCGACCTGTATCCGGCGATTTATGGCCTTCAAAACGCTCAATCCAATTTTGCTCCAGTAAGCGTTTGAGCGCCCCATAAAGTGTACTCGTGCTAAAAGTCACACGATCTTCACTTAAACTGGCGACATCTTTCATAATGGCGTAACCATGTTTCGGGTCTGTGGCAAGGCTCAGCAGAATAAAAAAAGTCGCCTCAGTGAGTGGGAGATGCGATTCGGTCATTGATTGCTCAATCTCAATATGTCGTCATGCGATACATCGTTACACGCCATATTAGACGAAATGTCATGGTTTGTCAAAAATTAATAAGAGAGGGGATTTTCTCATGATGGTTTAGGGCAATGTTTCAAAGGGCAAACCAAGTCTGAAAAATATCATGCTATAATTACAAAGTAGTAACATGCCGAAAAAGTGTAAATTTTACACCTTTCTGATATAGCAATTTTAAATTTTATGCGGAAGCAACTTTATACATGTATGTTTAGTAATAGTTACTTTCTCTTAAATCAGATATTAAAACAAAGCTGAGTCGTTTTGACAACAGAATGACCCGTTTGGTGAGGCTATTCTATGAAAAAAACAATCTACCTTATCCGTTTCTTACTCAGTTTACTTGTGCTCATGATCACCTTCCTGAACCAACCGGGAATGCTGCCCAGTGTTGAGGCACAGGGAACCTGCACATTTACGGGTGAAGTTTATCAGGACTATAACGCGAGTGGTGACCGGCAAGCGGATGAGCCGGGAGTCAGAGACATTACCGTGACCGCCTATAATGCAAATGGTGATGATGTGGCTGAGGTAGTTTCTGCTGCCGACGGCACTTATAACCTCAGCGGGCTTGACGACAACACCGAGTATCGTCTGGAACTGTCTGATTTGCCGGATTATCTTGAGTCTGGCCCTTATGGAACAGAATCCCCGACCACAGTAACGTTTATCAACTGCACCCCGGCTGGGCCAGATGTGGCTTTTGGGGTTAATAACGCGGGTCAGTTCTGTGCGGATAATCCTGATCTGGCGACAAGCTGTTATGTGGTGGGCAATCAACTGGTTGATTCTGCGGCTAATCCCCGCACAGGCGATACGCTGATTTCCTTCCCTTATAATTCAGGCGGCCCTCCCGGTAGTTATGACGGCCCGCATGGCTCACTTGCCCAGGCATCAGACATCGGCACAACGTGGGGGTTAGCCTATCATCGCACCACGCAGACTTTACTGGCTGGCGCATACATGAAACGTCACACCGGTTTCGGGCCAAACGGCCCGGGTGGTATTTATGCCATTCAACTGGATGGCGCTGGCGGTTCGACAGGGATTTCCACACTCACGACGCCGGCAGCAGGCGATAATCCGCACCCGGATAATAATGGTACCCCCGGCACTACAGCCGAATGGCTGCGCGATTCTGACTCATGGGGGGTAGTAGGGGAAATCGGACTGGGCGATATGGACGTTTCCGACGATGATCGCACCTTATGGGCGATTAATCTGTTTGACCGTCGCCTGTACGAAATCCCACTGACAACCGTTGACCGTAACCAACCCCCGCAGGCTGGCAATCCGCGCACTTATGCGCTGACCGGTCTACCCAACAACTGCCCGGCTAGCGATGTCCGGCCATTTGCGACGTCCTTTTATCAGGGGCGCGTCTATGTAGGTATGGTTTGCTCATCAGCCAGCACGCCCGCTGCCCGTAATCTGTGGGGTTATGTGTACTCACTGGAACCGGGTACGAATAACTTCAGACAGGAACTTCAGATCTCGCTGGATTACACGCGCCGCTGTGCCAATAATGCCACATCTGACCTGTGCGTGGGTACCTCCCCGGCAGCGTGGAATTCCTGGACAGACGATTTCGATCTCAGCCAGATCGATGGCCCACCACCAGAACCACCGGCAAATCCCGTGCGCCGTACCATTGTCTATCCCCAGCCCATGCTCACCGATATTGAATTTGATAACGATGGGATGATTCTGGGTTTTCGTGATCGCTTTGGTGACCAGACAGGTAACCTGACGTTTAATCCATTTGATGCTGGTGATTCGCTGCTTTATCTGGGTGTGACCGCTGGCGATATTTTACGGGCCTGCGAAAATGCAGCCGGTAACTGGGAACTGGAAAATAACGGTTCCTGCGGTGGCGTAACGACAGGCGGAGCCGGTAACATTCAGGGGCCGGGTGGTGGCGAATTCTACTTCGGTGAAAATCTGGAAGATTATCATGATGAGTTGTTTATCGGTGGTCTGACATGGGTACCGGGTCAACCGGATATTACTGGGACTTACTTTGATCCGGTGCCGGACAACAGCCAGTTGAATGATGCAGGTATCCGCTGGCTCAGCAATACAACGGGTGCGTTTTCCCGTGCATATCGCGTTTACAATGGTGACCAGGGTTTTAGCGATGCGCGGCCTTTCTTTGGCAAAGCCAATGGTCTGGGTGATCTGGAAGCCATCTGTGCCCCGGCACCTATCGAGATTGGCAATCGTGTCTGGTTTGATGCCAATGCCAATGGCATTCAGGATCCCGGTCCTGCCGAGTTCCCTGTTCCCGGCGTGACCGTCAATCTGTATGTGGCCGGTGACCCGACCACGCCCATTGCTACCACACTGACCAATGGCGCAGGCGAATATTATTTCAGTGACGCCAACGTGCCACTGACAGGTATGCTGCCGTTTGAAGACTATATCATCCGTCTGGATAATCCCACGGACTATGCAGCCGGTGGGCCGCTGTTTGAGTGGTTCGTGACACGGGCGAATCGAAACGATAGCGGCATGGGTGACTCACGTGACAGTGATGGATTGATGCAAAGATTTGCTGGCGGAACACGTTTCCCCACCATCGAAGTCAGAACCGGAGCCTGGGGACAGAATAATCACACGCTCGATTTCGGCTTCTTTACTGAAGAACCGCCTGATGAAACGTCTACTCCGCCGACAACACCACCATCAGGGACGCCTGTCGCCAATGCCGATGTCAATGTCGAATTCAGCATGAGCAAAAGTGTGGACAAGCCCTTCGCTCAGATCGGTGACACCGTAACCTGGACGATTACCCTGCGTAACCCTAATAATCAGCCAGCGAGAAATGTCAGCGTAACCGACTCGATGCCCGATGGCCTGACGATCATTTCGGCCAGCGCTTCATCCGGCAATGTCTCTTTCAGTGGAAATACCATCACCTATACCAACAGTTCAATTGGGCCGGGAGAAACGGTGACAATTACGATTGTCACACGTATTGATGGTGGCGCCTTTATTCTGGAAAATATCGCCTCCTGTGACTGCGGACTTACTGCAAGTGCCCGTGTGGTACGTGCCAGCCTGCAACCGGCAACCGGTATCGGCAATCCTATCGGCATCATCCTGCTGGGACTTGCGCTGATCAGCGGCCTGGGTGCCGTTATGCTGGCCCTAAGGCGCAGACAAAAAGCCTGAACCTCAATCTAAATTTGGGTAAAGTGTACAGGGAGACGCAGAGCATTCTGCGTCTCTTTTGTTTATGATCAGATAACAGGGTGAAATCCCCAGCCTGGAGATAGTGGAAAGAGGGTGTTATTTCTCGGACAACATTAGCTGAAAGTGTCGCTGGCGCACTGAAAGATGCCATTCATCAGGGTGAGTATCGCAGTGGTGAACGGCTGGTCGAGATGACACTGGCACAGGAAATGCATGTCAGCCAGAACACGATACGGGATGCCCTCTATTTGCTGGAGCAGCAGGGACTGGTGGTTAAGAAGTCACGGCAGGGAGCATACGTGCGTGACTATACGCCAGACGAGGTCGAAGAAGTTTATGAACTATGGGCCAAAGTAGAATCGCTGGCGTTAAGCTGGGTGTTGCCCAACCTCAGCCGTGATGATTTTCGGGAACTTGGGGCTCACTTAGATGCTGCTTATCAACGCATCATGACCGGTCAAAACCAGATTGATGATCTGCTGTTCAGCTTTCATGGGAAAATTGCCGCTCGGCTGGATCGACCCCAAACACGTGGATTGCTGGTCAACCTGCATAACCAGGCACGCTTGCTGCAACAAAACCGCCATTTACAGGCACCACGCCCATTAGAGCAGTGCAAAATACAGCTTGAGGACTATGCGAATCTGCTGGGGGCGTTAAAAGATAAGAATTTGTATCAGGCGCAGGAAATTTTAGAGGCTTATATTCTGGGTGAGGGCGCCAGTTTACTGCTGCTGCACGAGATCTAATCTACACACAGCAGCAGACTGTAAATGACATTACATTTCGTGCATAACACCCGGCACGATTTCCATAATTTCATCCGGGCTGTCCTGCTTGCGATAACGCCGAACCGGCCTCAGCGTGATCTGCTGATTCTTGCCCTCGGCGTCACGCACGATATCACGCAGCTCCACCACGCCACTGTACATATCATCGGCCTGCTGATAACCAAAACGATAACTGAGGAAATGCGGATTATCATCCAGAAAGCCGATCGCAACATCCAGCGCATCCGCCAGACGGTGCGCGTCATGTTCCTGACCCAATTGCTGTAAAGGCTTCACCGGCAGATTCATATTGCGTACCATCACATCCAGAATAACCGGACGATGGAAAAATTTACCCAGGCCAATCGGGTGCATCACGGCTTTTTCGACTTCTTCCACGCCGCCACTGCCATCCGGCCCGGACACGACGATGCTGAAGTCGAAGCTTTCATCCTGCACCTGTTTCCAGCCACGCTTTTCTGATTCGGGAATCAGCGCTTCGACATGCGCCATAATATTGTTGGCAGAATATTCGAGCGCCTGCTTGCGTGACATCCCCTCAATTTTGACATTGACAGCCGGCATAGGCTTGCCGATATTCATCACAATTTCCGGACGTTTAAAGGCCATCGCGGCCTGCAATGCACCGCGCAAACCCCCAAAGCCAATCGGCACAACCGGGGCCTGCGAATGATAACTGAGCCATGCCACACCTGTGCGCGCCTTTTTCATGTTTGTTTCCCAGATGCCACCTTCAGGGAAGATGCCCACTACACCATTCTGCCGAAGCACATCAATTGGCATGCGCATCTCGTCACGGTCAACACTGCCGCGATTCACAGGCAGAAAACCCCATAATTTAGCTATAGGCGCAAAACGCGGATCAATCGGGATATCGCCTGTGCCGATGATTTCAACTGGCCAGTCGACATATAATGCCATCATAATCACTTCGATAATGGCGACATGATTGCCCACCAGAATGAGTGGGCCGCCTTTAGGCAGATTCTCCCGCCCGATGATGGTCGTCCGTGTGAGCACGCGCATAAGCAGGCGCCCCAGCAAACGCATAAAAAAGCGCAGGACGACCCTGCGCGGATATTGAATGACGTACGGTCTTGTCGTTTCAGACATGTTTTTACCTATTCCAAACGTTCGATAAAAATATCGGTGCCATAGGCTACCAGCGGTGCTCGACCATTATCAGGGTCTGATGTGACATCAATATCGACATACATCCCCCCCGCGACGTTAATATCGTCCGGGTTGGGTCCTAATTGAAAAACTTCTACGCGCAACCGCAGCCGATTATACTGACCGGGTGTAAATTCAAAGGTCGCTTGAACTGCGCTATCGTCCAGATCAAAAACGGCTTCCTGCGGTGTATCGGGTTCACCATTCACCACGCTCAAACGGGCCACGACATCACTATTGAGGTCGAAATCCGCCGACGGATGAAAACCCAGGTAAGTCGCTGTAGGTTCGCCACTGATGACGATGCTCGGTACAGCCAGCACCAGACGCCGCGCCAACCGTTCAGCCGCGATGCTGTTGTCTTCTTCCCCTAAAGGATGGGCATCATCATAGGCTGATAATTCCTCAACCGACTCCTGCCCCTGTGAGGTAAGGCGATAGATCTGATTACCATCCATCACCGTATAGCCTTTGGTGACCAGACGGCGAATGACTTTTCCAAAACCCCGGTCAGTCAGGCCAACCTGCTCGCAAATATCGTCTTTGAATGCCCGCCAGTCTTCGACTGTCCCCAGGTAACGCAGGACATCCAAGGCATCGGGCGGTAAGGTTTTCAGGTGATAGGGTAATTCCATAAATTGACTGCTTTATACTCAAGAACAAACTTCCTTGAGTATAATCCAACTTATCCATCTGATACAACCCACCGCCTTCTTAATCGTTACGATAAAAGCCATGGCCAAATGAGCAATTCCTAATGAAAATTGTTGAAAACTGGAAAAGACGCGCCAAATGGCTGAAACATCAGACCTATGCGCTGTATCTGGCATACAAAGACCCGCGCACACCCCGGTATGCAAAAGTGTGCGCGTTGCTGGTTGTCGCTTATGCCTTCAGCCCGATTGATCTGATACCCGATTTTATTCCCGTGTTGGGTTATCTTGATGATCTTATTCTGTTGCCGCTGGGTATCGCGCTCGTTCTCCGCATGATTCCAAAGGAAGTAATTACGGAATGCAGGGAACAGGCAATATTAGCCCTACAAACAGAAAAGCCGGTCAATTATTGGGCAGCGGTCATCATTATCGCCATCTGGATATTCTGTGCGATTTTGGCTGTCGTCATGCTGGATCGGCTTTTGGCCTGATCCGCAGCGTGCGTTACTCATCCCATTATTGCGGCGTTATCCCACCATCCGGCGAGAAATTTGCCGAAGCCAGAATTTGTCGGGATAATTCCAGATCATCAGCATCGGAATCGGCAAAATTGAATTTGGTGACCCCGACAACATACGCATTTTCTGCTCCGGATTCGAGCATAATAATAGAAGTTAGTTTATCACCCCATAATCCGGTTTCCTGATCAGATTCCAGCGTGATGCTGACAATGCGTGCATCCTGTCCAGCCACTTCGGCTTCCACGATATCCAGCGTATATTCAAAATTAGCGATCCCCAGAATATGAGGATAAAACTCGGCTACCTCATCAATATCGGTGGGGTCTGTAATGAGTGGCAAGGAGATAGTATCGACCGTCAGGAAAATGGCATCACCTGGATTACCTGCGGGAAAAGCATCAATTACTGCCTGCGATTCCGCAACGGTGATATACGCGCTGGTGATCACATCCTCATCCATACGAATATTCTCACCCAAAACCCAGCCATCGGGATAATCAAAACTCAGAAACTCACTTTCGTAAGTTTCCGCTAATTCCAGGGTGTCGCCTTCCGCAACGTCTTGATCACATTCACTGAGCAATGCCTGCGCACCTGCCAGACTTGACATCGCTTCTTCGACAGCAGATGTCTCCAGCAATTGTATAAGCAAGGTTTTTGCCTCGGGCAGCGAGTCACATTCCGCGATCACATCTGGACTTAGCAGCGCATTCGCCCCACTGACAAACGCCTGAGCAGTCGTGAGGTCATCAGTTACGATCTCGGCCTGGGCCTGTTCCAAGAGAATCACAATGTTAGTCAGGGGGCTGTTCTGCGCTGTGGTAGCGGAAACCGCCGCCAGTAAAATTATAACCAATGAAAATATGAACATCCGTTTAGCCATGAAATATCCTCCGCTTTTCAATCTGGTCATTATAATGGCCAACGGATTTTTCAGCTATTTGGGCTAAGGTGGCGCACTTCAGGCTATCTCTACGCCCATTGCCTGAGCGATGAGCGCAAAATCGTCCTGATTAATTTCGAACATCGAGCGGCGGAAAAGGATGCCCCAGTGACGAGGGTCTTCAATAAAGCTCAATTGGGGCAACAGTGGGTGAATATCCGCATCGTGAGCTTCCTGAAATTCGACATCGCGCCGCCATGCGGAGAAATCGTCCAACATCTCAATCTGATACGGCTCACCGGGCTGGATTTGCCCCAAAGCGACAAACGCCTGCACTTTATCCCCGTCTTTCAGTTGGGTGCGCGGCGCATAATAAATAATCCAGTCACCGGGATTGAGGCGTTTGACCGGTATGTGTTTGCCGTGACCAAGCTGGCAAAAACCGCCCTGCACACCCCCTTGCACATGATCTTTGGACGCGATGCCAATCCAGTATTTTGTAGCCATGCACCTATCACCTCTTCCTAATGAATGGTTGTGTATCCTGCTCAAGCTGCTGACGGAGACTTCGGATTAAATCGTATTCCACTATGACTATACCTTAATTGACACAGTTTATAATTTGTTCAATGATAAAAATGTGCCTATTGTATTTAGCAGGAAAAACATGCAATTTCAGAAAACTATCTTCATTGCCTATCGGCGCTCTAATTTTTATATCGCTCAGTCAGTCTACCAATATCTCATCCGATTTAACTACAATGCCTTGCTCGATTCTGGTGATTTTAACAAGGCAATGTTAAATGAAATTGCCAACCATGACAATTTTGTCCTGATTCTGAGATCTAGTACATTCAAACACTTTATTGATCCTAATGATTATCTGCGTCGCGAGATCGAACATGCGATTGGTGTAAAGCGCAATATCATCCCGTTAGTATTTGAGAAATTTGATTTTGATCAGGTAGGGCAATATTTGGTATCGTCTGAATTACGACAAATCAGAGAGTATCAGGTACTGAGTGTAACTTCAAACTCGTTTGAGGAAGCAATGGAAAAGTTGTGCAATCGCTTGATGAGTAAGCAACTTAAGCCGATTACTCACCTTATACCCTCACCTAATAACACAATCCAACCTCTCCAAGTAAAAATACCTGACACTCCTGTGGTTCAGAAACCACAACTGAGTGCTGAAGAGTATCTTAAAAAAGGTTTGGCGCTCGATAACAATAGTGATGAAGAAATTCAATACTATACTGAAGCAATCCGCCTCAATCCTCAATATGCTCGAGCTTACCTAACTCGCGGCATGGTTTATTCTAATATTGGCGATTTTGCCAAGGCAATTACCGATTTTGACAGGGCAATCAGCGCTAACGCGCACTATGTATCTGCTTACTTCACACGGGGTAATGCATACTTCCATATTGGGGATTTGGAGCGAGCGATTACTGATTATGACGAAGTTCTAAGTCTCAACCCGGAGTACGCAGATGCCTACAAAAATCGAGGTAATATGTATTATAAGAAAGGTCAATTTGTTAGAGCGATTGCAGATTACAACGAAGCCCTGCGCCTAAACCCAAAGGATGGGGGAACATACTATAATCGAGGTTTAATTCACACTAATCAAGGTGATTTGCTCATGGCGATTGCAGATTTCAACGAGGCTATTCGCCTGAATCCTAATTATATTGAAGCATATAATGAACGAGGTGATGCACACGCGTATCAAGGGAATCTTGATGAGGCAATTAATGATTATACTAAGGTTATTCGCCTCGATGCTCAATACGCTGAAGCTTATAAGAATCGGGGAGATGTTTACCAGACTAAAGGTGACTACGATAGAGCAATTAGTGACTATAGTCAAGCTATTCGCCTCGATCCTCAATACGCTGAAGCTTATAACAATCAGGGTTATACCCGTGAAGCTAAAGACGACTACGAAGGGGCACTTAGAGATTACAACAAAGCACTGATCCTTAATCCAAATTTTGCCGAAGCCTATAACAATCGAGGCAACGTAAGGAAAGCAAAAGGCGATTTGACAGGGGCCTTATCTGATTATGGCGAAGCTATCCTTTTCAATCCACAGTATGCTAAAGCTTATAACAATCGAGGACTTCTTTACTCTTACCAAGAGGAACATAATCTAGCGATAGTTGATTATAACGAAGCAATTCGCTTTAACCCTCACTACGCTATGGCGTATAACAATCGGGGCAATGCCCATAAAGCCATAGGCGATCTTAAAAAAGCATTCGATGATTTTAATAAAGCAATCAAAATCAATCCCCAAATTGCTCTTGCTTACTATAACCGCGGCACCGTCTGTCATGAAAAAGGTGATCTGGATGGAGCAATTATGGATTATAGTGAATTCATCAGCATTAATCCGCAGAATGCCCTTGTTTATTATAATCGTGGGCTAGCCCGCTTCAATAAAGGTGACATAGTTGGCACAATTGCCGATTTTAGCGAAGCCATTCTTATCAATCCACAATTTGCTGATGCCTATAACAATCGCGGTATGGCTTACATTAAATTGAAAGACTATAGTCAGGCATTTTGGGAATTTGAAAGAGCCGTTAAAATCGAGCCCAATAATCAAGGTTTTCGAAATAACTTGAAAATTGCAAGGCAGTTAAAGATTCAGGGGAAGTAACACCTTCCCCTATTGTAATTGGTAAATTAAGCGCAACCCCTCCGGCAGTAATTGATCCAGCCCCCAGGCACTGGCAGCTTAAACGCAAAGAGCGTGCCGCAGACTCATTTCAGCATCGTCGGCGAAGATGGTCAAGTCCTAATAAATAATGGAACAAAGCAAACCTGATATTCGTCTACTTCTGAAGTGGGTAAATGAGATCAGGATGAAAACTGTGATAAATCATAAGTCTCGAGCGTCCAGTATATTTTTCACCATGATGAGTATCACACTCATGCTGGTAATTACCGCATGCGGCCTTTTTCAGGGCATCAGTTCAGGGGGTGATCTACTGTCCGAGGAGGGCGGCTGTCTGCCAGCCGATGCCGGGCCGGATAACCCCGGTGCTGTAGAACAGGTCGCGAAGCTGAAGTTACCACCCAGCACAACAAATTTATTTGCGCATTCAACTGCTTTCCAGGATTGTTTCGTGTTCGTCAGTTTTGAAATGCACCCAGATGAATTGGATGAATTTCTCACTTCGACATCCGTCACCGCACTCGATTCGGTGATCGGGTCGGAATTGACCTATTTCATCAACCTGATGGGTGATAAGGTGAACTGGGCTTTTGATAGTCAGGCAACCTATCTCTACGGTGAGGGTTCCAGTGATGACAATTTCCCGCCGCAGCTGATCGTGGTTGACCCCAGCGACCCTACGCTTTACAAGGTCTATATGATTGCGCTTTTAGTGTAATTTTTCTCATCCATGCCCTAAAGCGAGTGGTGCATAGCCTGCGTCACTCGCTGAATATCCGCTTATTACACAAGTTCACGATACAAATACGACTCTTTCCGCATTGATCAAAGTGTGGATAAGGCATGCCGCACCATTGGGTTTGATTTCCGGCAGCAACTGGTTCAGCTTGCGTTGGCCTCAGGCCACAAATCGACATATAATAAAATCCAACGAAGTATTACAGGATGCAGGGCATGGCAAGAGTTTTTATCAGTTACAGCCGCAGTGATGAAGAATTTTCACGCCGGTTGGCGCGCTCCCTCTCAGAAAGTGGCATGGATGTCTGGATTGACATCGAAGATATCCCCGCTGGCATGAAGTGGAGCAAGGCTATCCAGGAAGGGTTGGACAGCGCAGAGGTCATGGTGGTTTTAATTTCACCGGATTCGATGGCCTCCAGTAATGTCGAGGATGAATGGCAGTATTTTCTCGATCATGGAAAACCGGTTATTCCAGTTTTATTACAACCCGCGAAAATCCACTTTCAACTTAATCGCGTTCAATATATTGATTTTTTGAACCAGAATTATTACCATGCCCTGCGGCAGCTCTACAGCGAATTCAGACGCAAAGGCATTGATCTGGGTGATTCTCCCAATGTGGTGGAACGTCCACCCATTTCGCACGTCCCACCAGAGCAGCAAAGCGCGCCACAGCCGCAAAGCACACCCCAATCTGACACACTCGTTCCGCCATCGCGTTCGAGGCCTGCTTCCCAGTCGCAATCGGTTCCAGTAAGTCCACCCTTATCCACGCGCCACTGGTATGAGCAACGCGGTTTGCTGGCAGCGGGTGGCGGCATCATCGGGGTGATTGTGCTGGCTATTATCGGCGTGCTGGTAGTGCTTTCTAATACCAACAATCAGATCGGCGCGGTTTCGACTCAGGTCGCGGTTGCCACCCAGACCCTTGACTCGATTGTGGCGACCAACGCCCCACCGCCCACACAACCGATTCCCAATACCGCCGTTTTCACACCGACCATACTGCCCACTGATCCACCAACTGACATACCGCCAACCAGAATCGCGGTTGGTTATCCGGGGGGTGATCCTGTCATACGAAATGGTGATTGGTCACCAGTTTATGGTGAAGGCGCAACCGCCGATATGGTGCTGGTGCCGATTGGCCGATTTACGATGGGCAGCAGCCAGAATCAGGTCAATGAAGGTATCCGAGTGTGTCCTAACGGTGTGGGTCAGCAGTCCTGTAACGGTCTGGTGCGCGATGAGGAGCCACAAACCGACATCCGATTTGAACGGCCTTTCTGGATTGATGTCTATGAATACAGCCGTGGCAACCGTCCGGTGAATAATATCAGCGTGTCGGATGCAGAGGCACTCTGTCAGTCAGTCGGCAAACGTCTGCCGACTGAAGCGGAATGGGAATATGCCGCGAAAGGGCCGGATGGCTGGGCATATCCCTGGGGCAATGATTATGACCCTTCTCGTTTGAATGTCTGTGATGGTAACTGTCAGTTCGATTGGCGGGCAGCAGGTACTGATGACGGCTATGCGGAGATCGCGCCGGTGGGTTCTTTCCCGAATGGCGCATCCTGGGTCGGGGCCAATGATATGGCCGGAAATCTATGGGAGTGGACCAGCACGCTGTACTGGAATTATCCTTACAATCCGCAGGATGGTCGTGAAAACTGGAATGACTCATCCAATCCGCGGACTTTGCGGGGTGGTTCATGGAATTGGATCGCCAGTGATGCCCGTACCACCGCGCGCGACGACCCGATTCAACCCAGCAGTGATTGGTATGGTTTTCGCTGTGTCCGGGATTATTAACAGCAGATAGCCTTTAATCGTTTGGGACTCGCGCCATTACCCCAGGTGCAGGTTCTGCCAGTCAATTGTAAAAAATTTGTTTCTGGTGGTATATCCTAACCGGGCAATAACACGATTCAAATCCGAATGGCATTTATCAGATTCATATTCGCGTATAATTATAATCAGAGTATGAAGGGGACAGCGGATTTATGAGGTGCGTACCCAAATTACCGCATTCATCCGCATTAGGGAAATAGTATGACGACTTCATTGATCGGCCAAAAGCTGGGTAAATATGAAATTATCGAACTGCTGGGCCAGGGCGGGATGGCGACTGTCTATAAAGGTTACCAGGCAGATATTGATCGCTTTGTTGCTATTAAAGTTTTACCACCACATCCCGGTCAGAATTCAAACTTTATTGATCGCTTCCGCTTAGAAGCCCGTACCATTGCCCAGTTACAGCATCCGCATATTCTGCCCATGCACGACTATGGCACCGAAAAAGATGTGTTATATCTGGTCATGTCTTACGTGTCCGGCGGATCATTAAAAGACCGTATCGCTCAGGGGCCAATGACCCTGAATGAGGTTGAAGTGCTGCTGCGGCAGATCGCATCGGCTATGGATTATGCGCATCGGCACGGTGTGCTTCACCGCGACATCAAACCGGATAATGTGCTGATCGACAGTGAAGGTCATGCGTTGCTGGCCGATTTTGGTGTGGCCAAAATTCTGAAAGGCGATACCAGCGGTGGCTTAACCGCAACCGGTGGTGTGCTGGGGACACCGGCCTATATGGCACCGGAACAAGGGCAAGGCATGGATCTGACCCCGGAAGCAGATATTTATTCGCTGGGTGTCATCGTCTATGAAATGCTTACCGGACATCAGCCCTTTTCCGCTGATACACCGATGCAGGTCGTACTCAAACACATCACCGAACCCGTGCCCAACATCCTTAATGGTGAAGTCGATTTACCAGCAGGTCTGGAACCGGTGATGCGTCAGGTACTGGCGAAGCAACCGGAACAGCGCTATGACAGCGCGATGGCCTTTGCACAGGAATTTCTGCGGGCCATTCATCAGAATACCACGGCGATTAATGTCGCGCAGGTTGCAAGACCGCGCAAGGCAGTGACAGTTGATTCAACTACCGCCGCCAGCGCGCCGCTGGTTGCGCCTCCTCCGCCAACACCCACTAATCCTACCAATCCCACAAATCCGGAGATTATCATCTCGCAATCCGGCATGAATCCGCTGGTGCTGCTTGGTGGATTTGCCATTATTGCCATCATGGTGGTGCTGGTGGTCATGTTGATTGTGAATAATAACAATCCCAGTCCCGTAGTGAGTGTGGTGAATACAGAAATCCCGACAGAAATTGCTGCGACTGAAGTGCCGCCCACGGATGTACCTCAGCCGACTGCGCTGGCTGCCATCAATGGCACAGATGCAGGCCGCGTGAGTTACAGCACCAGCAGTAATCTGGGCGATACGATCACCATTGAAGTTCAGGACCTGGCACCGCTGGATAATGGCGCAGTTTACGCGTTGTGGCTGCACAATACCGCCAACGACGAGGCGCTGAATATCGGCGAACTTACACCTTCAGCCGAGGGTGTATCGGGACTGAATTACACCGATGGAGAGCGCCGGATGCTCCCCGCGTTTTACAATCAGGTGCTGATTACCCGCGAGACGACGATTGGCGATGCACCCGGCGAAGATGTGATTTATCAGGCGCAATTGCCGGATAATGTCACCGCTGCGCTGAATGAGATTTTCGTCTATTCTCAGCGCGTGGCGGACTCCCGTCTGCCACAGGAAAGCCTGTTTGGTGGTGCGCGAACCGTCGCTGAAACGGCGCTGATTCACACCAGTCTCGATCATTCACCGCACACGGTTTTCTGGCTGCGTAACCGTACAGAACATACTATCAATGTACTGAGCAGCACGCAGGAAGATTATGATGGTAATGAAGTGCCCGAAAATCCGGGTTTCGATGTCGGCTTAGGCGAGTTACTTGACTCGATTTCGGAACGCTTAACCGGTGTCACCAGTACCGCTGATGTGAACCTGCAACAGAGCACCCAACGCTTAAGTTTCTGCATCAACAATGTGCGCCGCTGGGAAAGCGAACTGATTGACCTGCAACTCAACTGGCTGGAACGCACCGATTTAGCCGATGATGATACGGATCGTATTCAGGGTGAAATCAACAAAGCGACTGATCTGGTGCATCATATGCTGGAAGGTGTGGACTTCAATCAGGACGGGCAGATCGAAAACTTCCCCGGTGAATGTGGCTTACAGCAGATTCCCAATCTGGCGATTTCGATGGCGACCATGACGCTGCAAAAGCTGGATGAAGCCTAAAACGACTTAAAACCAGCAGCGACTCAAATCGCTGCTGGGTGCTTTTTAAGGTCTAACTCCGTAATGCATCTTCGACTAATCGCTCGATATTCTGCTGCGGATGCGCCCCGACTAAACGCCCCACCAATTGACCCTGTTTGAACATCAGCAAAGTGGGGATGCTGCGTGTCTGGAACTGATTGGACGTGGCCGGATTGTCATCCACGTTGACTTTGGCGACTTTAATCCGTCCGGCATATTTCTGCGCGACTTTCTCAACGACAGGCGCGACCATATGACACGGGCCACACCACGGCGCCCAGAAATCAACCAGCACCGGCACATCACTTTGCAGCACCGCTGTGCCGAAAGTCGCATCACCGACATTCACGGGTGCCGCGCCACTGGCGGAACGTGCCTCCGCCTGAGCAGCAGTTTCGAGCGGCTTGGGGCCGTTACCCAGCAAAAACGCAATATGATCGTCCACATCAACGGGGCGAATATGCACGGCTTTCGACTCGATTTCGCCTTCATCTAAGGTTAACAGCGCGGGTAAAGCAGGCTGATTAAAACGTGCATACGCCTGCGGGTTTTGTGACGTATCGACGCGCGCGATCAGCAATTCGCCTTTGTGTTCACGGGCGGCGCGGTTCAGCGCATCGTCCAGCGCTTTGTCAGCACGATCAAACAGATAAAGCACCACCGGCAGGGATTGCTTTAAGACTTTATCCAGATTCTGGTCATTGGTATGGATTGGTGTATCGAAAACAGGCATGAATTTGCCCTCCAATTTTCAAAATGGCTTCACTATACAGACGTGTTTGCCATTGGTATTCATACCTGTGGTATCTGCTGTGTACGCCTGTGGGACAACTGCTACAATAATCCCTCCGTTTATTGTCAATCAGGGTCTTCGTGAGATTTGATGCTGACTGTTACCGAAGCGCTTCAACTGAAACCTTTTGCCGGTTCCCAGGTCGTGGCGGGGAAAAACGGCCTGAATAAACATATCGGCTGGGTGCATGTGGCGGGTGTGCCGGATGCACCACGCTGGCTGAATGGCGGCGAGCTGGTGCTGACCACCATGATTAATCTGCCACTGGCCGAAGCCGACCAGTGCGCGTATGTGCAGGCGCTGGCCGACAAGAGCGTGGTCGGGCTGGTGCTGGCGGTGGGGAACACCATCACGCATGCGCCGGAGTATCTGCACCCGGTGGCCGAGGCGAACGATTTCCCGCTTATCGAAATTCCGTATGATGCGCGCTTTGTCGATGTCGCCCGCGCCGTCAATGAGCGCATCTCGCAGGAGAACATGGCGCTGGTGACACGGGCGCTGTCGATCAACCGCGAGCTGACGCAACTGGTGCTGGCGGGTGGCGACCTCAAAGACCTAGCTTCGACGCTGGCGGAACTGATCGGCCAGTCAATCAGTATCGAGAACGAGCGTTTTGAAGCATTAGCCAGCGCCAATATCGCGCCGGTAGATGAAGCGCGACGCTACACGCTGAGTCAGGGGCGGACTGATCCGCGGCTGGTGCAGGCGCTGGAAGATCGCAATGTACTCAGTCAAATCCGTGCCACGCTGCGCCCGGTATTTATCCCGCAGATGGCGGATGTCGGGCTGGAAATGGAACGTATCCTGGCGCCGATTGTGGTGCATGGGTCGATCTATGGTTATGTGTGGATTATTGCCGACGATCATCCTTTGAATGAACTCGATCATATGGCGATTGAAAGCGGCGCGACGATTGCCGCGTTGATGCTGCTGCATCAGGAAGCGGTGCAGAGTGCCGAGTCGTCGCTGAAAGGCAGCCTGCTGGCGCAGTTGATCGAAGGCGTGAACGGACGCGAGGCCGTCCTGACCGATCAGGCGCTGCGCTTTGGTGTTGATGTGAGCGCGCCGTTTGCCCTGCTGCTGGTGGACAGCAGCGAACGCCATACGCAGAAACTGCTGAACCTGTACCGGCGCATCAACCGGCTGCTGAATCTGAACGAATGGTCGGCGGTAGCCGGACAGTTCGCGGGGCAGATTGTGATTCTGACGCAGGCCGATGATCTGCCTGCATTAACCGAACAAATCCCCACGCAGGCCAATAGCATCAGCCTGAATATCAGCGTGAGCGCGGTGGTACGCGGTGCCGGGCAGGTGAGCGTGGCGTATCAGCAGTGCCGCGAAACGCTGATTATCCAGCAGCGGCTGGGGGCAGACGACCCCATCCTGTATTTTCAGGCGCTGGGTTATCTGCACACGTTGTATCAGGCAGGCGCGGACAGTCTGACACTGAACCCGTATATCCCCGGTCTGCGCAAACTGCTGGACGAGCAGCAGGCCGATCTGTTCCACACGCTGGAAAGCTACCTGGATGAAGGCGGCAACGGCGTGCAAACGGCGGAGACGCTGCACATCCATCGCAGCACGCTGAATTATCGCTTGCAGCGCATCAGTGAGATTTGCGCCTGTGACCTCTCCGATCCACTGATGCGGATGAATTTGCAGGTGGCGGTGAAGCTGCTGCGGCTGTTTGGTTAGTTGCCGCTGCCGTCCCACAGGGACTTCCTTCGGTCGCCGAGGGGGGTGCGGCGGCAATGGCAACAGATTTCCCCCTCACCCCAAACCCCTCTCCCACTCGCTTCGCTCCGGGCGAGGGGCTTTACAGCATAACATAGAATGTATGCGGCGGGGTGGACAGATGTCCGGTCATTTGTCCCGTTTTAGCCGATAGTCGTGAGTCGCCAGTCTTTAGGGAAAAGCTAAGGACTCAACGCCAAGGTGCGAAGGGACAAAGACACTAAAAAAAGAATTAACCAGAATTATTGATAAGGAAGTACACACCGAAACCCAACAGTATACCCCGCGAATAATGGATTGTAATAGTAACGGAAATAACCATGCAGGAAGTTAACACCATCACCCCATGAGCCACCGCGTACCACCCGCACAACATCAGAATTGATGTTTTCGCGACCATCAGATGGATCATAAGGGTACGCTCTATATTCGGAAAGTATCCATTCATTAACATTGCCACTCATGTCCAGTACTCCTACCCAGGAGGCACCGTCCGGGCGATTGCCCACAGGTTCGGTCTTACTTGAATTACCAGAAGAAACGACATTTTCCTGGACAAATTCATTTCCCCAAGGATAAACCAAGGCATCCGGACCACGGGCAACATATTCCCATTCGGCTTCAGTCGGTAAGCTCCCACCACGGGCATTACAAAAATCCTGGGCTTCAGACCAGTTCACGCTCTCTCTTGGCAAATTCCCTCCTGACCAGGATCCCCCAGATGAGCCATACTGATCATTGGTTACTTCGGTTTTATCTATCCAGAAGGGATCATTAAAACAGATTTCGTGCACAGGTTGTTCATTATCCAGACTATCGTTCCTGCCCATCAAAAAACACCCCGCAGGCACCAGCACCATGGTCACGCTAGCGAAGTCGCGTTCGTAGGGTGTCCAGTCGGCATTGGCAGTTTGTGGGGTGAGTGCGATTTGTTCGGGTGACAGGGTTGGTATGGGCGTTACTGTCGGTGTATGACTCGGGATGAAGGTAACCGTTGGGGTATCTGTCCAGCTATCTATCCATGCCTGTGTTGCCGCATGAGACGTTGCTGTACGCTGTGCTTCTGCTGTTGCAGTGGTAATCGCGGCAATTTGCGTGGCCGTTAAGCGCGCTTCTGCTGTCGCGCGGGAATCAATGGTTGGCGTGGCTGTCCATTGGGTAGCGGTCAATGTTAAAGCTGCGGCTGTACCGCGTTCATACTGACGATTCTGTTCGGCAGTTGCGGTTTCGGCGGCTTCTGCTGTACGAATATTATCCAGCACGATGGCATTCATTTCTGCCTGTA
>JBBSQD010000030.1:0-35015 GCA_038258185.1 Aggregatilineales bacterium
AATCAGGTGTTCGCGGGCATTATTGCCGTCCTGCTCCATCAGCTTCCATTCGAGCGCACGTTTGCTGGTGGGGTTTTTGCGGAGTTTCTTCTCGGCGCTGATGCCAGCTTCTAAACGCATGGCAAGGTTAATCTCTTCTTCGGTGGTCAACAGGGGGACACGAGCCATCTCTTTGAGGTACAGGCCGACAGTGTCTGCCGAGGCCATGTCCAGCAGGTCATATTCTTCCTGCTCTTCCTCATCGTAGTCCCAGTCATTCTCGTCGACTTCTTCTACCTCATCGTCGAGAAACATGGAGTCATCTGCGTAAAAGTCCTCGTAAGTGTTGTCTTCTTTGTCTTCCAGACTTCCGCTGAAAAAATCCATGTCCGACTTAAATCGTGCGTTATGCGAATCGTTATAATTCATGCAGGCACTTCCCCCATAGATTGTAAAGAAAAGAGATAACGTTTACTTATTTGCGATCCAGTAATTCTTTGAGCTTTGCCATACGTGGGTCGATCACATCCAGCGCACAGTCACACGTGCTGATGTTGAAATTGTTGCCGCAGTCCATACACAAACCTTTGCAATCCTCACGGCAAAGCACACCCCGTGCATTCAGAATCAGGGTTTCTGCCCGGATGAGGGAACCTAAATCCAGAATGGCATCATCATAAATGACGAATTCGGTTTCGCTCTCGGTTTGGTAGGCGTACAGTTCTTCGACATCGATCACTGCGTCAGTGTTGACTTCGGTCAGGCAGCGATTACATTCGTCCTCAAGTCCAACGTGGAGTTGACCCTGTACGAGGATGCCTTCTTTAGTTCGGCTCAGGCGCAGAGGCCCGCGAACGTAGGTGAGATAAATATCTTCGGCGACTCGTATAGCAGGTACGTCGAAGGAGGTGTTATGAATGTGGCTGGGCCCATCATTGAGTAAGAAGCCTACATTGAGCTTCAACACCCGGTTACTCACGTAGTTGTTGGTCAATGGTTTCACGGTCTTGGGGCCTTGTAAAATGCGGGGTCGTCAACAAGATAACGACCCTTATATACAGGCATTATAGGAGAAAAAATTGGCTTGTGTCAAGTTGTGCGACAAGACATTAACGAAACCCAAACACTACTTATCAGGTCGTTGTGAAACTGGAATTAAAGACGCATCTCTAATTCGATCTCATCACGCAGGGGGATACCATCCAGACCAAACAGGGGAATTTCGGGTTTGAGCTTGCGCGATTGGTCCAGCGCTTTGGGATAAACTGCAACCAACGCAAAGCCGCGTTTCTGATAAAAGCGCAGCGCGTTGAGGTTGTCATTGGTGGTAATGAGCCATAATCGCTTGCAACCAGCCTCCTGCGCAGCCTGCTTTACGGCATCAATTAAGGCTGTACCTATACCTTCACCATGAACCAGGCTGTTGATGGTGATAATTTCGCAATCAATCTCCTCGATGCGATAGGTGATAAGCCCCACCCGTTCCTCATCTTTTTCGATAATAAAACCCGGCAGCAAATGCGCCAGATAAACCTCTCCCCGGCTGACAATCCGGGTTGACCCCCAGGACTTATCCAGAAATTGGGCCACCCAGTTGCGATCATTGCGATCTGTTGGACGGATTGTGAATGGTTCCATGTACCACCTTTGTCTTTCGTTTCATGGCTAAAGATGGGTGAATTGGCATTGCTCAGCAGTAACCTATAACTATAGTGGTAAAAGGACTGCGTGGCGAGTTTTTGAACAATGCGTCTCTATGATAGCCTAAACTGCGATATTTGTAATTCAACGTCTCCCCGCCTATTGGTCGCGCAGGTTATCAATAATCTCCTTAATAATCTGTTTGAAGTCCGCTATGTGTTCGGCTGATTGCAACCGTGTCATCGGCAGATTGGGGCGCCGCTCGGCTTTCTCGTCGGCGAAATTTTCACCCTCCCCGGTCAGCCGGTTAAGCGCATCCAGCGTGGACAGGCGCAGTTGCTTTTCATCGTAGGGAGGGGCGACCTGTAAATATTGAAACGGAATTTGCGCGGCGGGCTGGCGGGAATACGCCCAGATCGAAAATACGGTAATGTTGCTTGTACCGACGTTGATTCGGGCATGAAAAACCGGCGTGAACCAGCCACCGAAAGTTACCGTGGCGCCCTGCTTATTCGCCCATTGATAGAGTTCACGCGCAATCCGGGCGTTTTGCTCACCATCCGGCAATTGTTCGAGATATTTGAAGAAGTTGGTTTCGTTGGTTTCCGGTGCCAGCTTGGCCGCTTCACGGGCTTTCACCGGTTCGGGTAAGGGCTCAGTGAGTGAAATATTATTGAGGGCTTTGATTAACCGCCTGGCTGCGGTATCACGGTTTTTGCGAAAATCACTGTGCTGGCGGTTGACCAGATAAATCGGAATCTGCACGTCATCCACCACAGCGGCAAAAACCGGCTTGCGCAGATCCATCGCCAGCAGGGTTTCGCGCTCCACCCATTCCGAGGCGCGCGCGTTTTTGGACATCACCACCAGCAGCGCACCGCATTCGCGCACACCCTGTTCAATTTCGCGCACCCACGTAGACCCCTGAGGAATATTGTCCACATCAAACCACGTGTTAAACCCGGCATTTTTCAGCGCAGTGTTTAGCCATTCGGTAAATTCATTGTCTGTGCGGCTGTGACTTATAAAAATATATGGTTCGCGAGCGGCCATTTTTACCATTTATCTCATAATAAATGTTATATTCTCACTATTCTAAGGTATTATACACCCCCTCAATTTGAGGGGAATTGAAGTTTAATCAACAAAGTTTGCTTTTTGCAACGTTTTAGCGCCGTGGCATTGGTTACAATGAGTTACTATATAACGGTTGCTGGAATAGGTCATCATTATGACACAAATATTTATTTCTTACCGTCGCGCCGACAGTCATGCCATCACAGATCGCATTCAGGATCGCTTAGTGGGAGTGTATGGCTCGGAAAATGTATTTCAGGATGTAGAAGATATTCCACCGGGGGCGAATTTTAAGGAGTTCCTTGAAATTCAGGTCGGCCTGTGTGATGTGCTGCTGGCGATTATCGGCCCGGGCTGGCTGGATGTCCGTGATGAGAATGGCAACCGTCGGCTGGATAACCCGTCAGATTTTGTGCGTATTGAGGTGGAGTCCGGCCTGAAGCGTAAAGGCATATTGGTCGTGCCGGTGCTGGTGCAGGGGGCTACGATGCCTGCCGAGCGCGACTTACCGCCGCAACTGCGCGATCTGCATTATCGCAATGCGATCCGTGTGCGTAACAATCCCGATTTTGAGCGCGATATTCAAAACCTGATTGACAGCATCAATAATTATGTCAAAGGCACATCGCCCAAAAAACCCGAATCTGCCCCGCAAAGCAGCGCCCTGCCTATGATCATCGGCGCGGTGATTCTCGTGGCGTTAATCGCGGCTTTTGTGGCTTTTGGTTTGCCTGCCCTCCAGCGCCCCCCAGCGACCGCCACACCCAATGCCACGGGTACCGCTCAGGCGGTGGCAGCCGGACAGACCAGCACGGCGATAGCTGCGGTACCAACACTGCCTCCGAGGTTAACACCGACTGAGGCAGCAACCGAGGAAGTCTCGGTGACCCCTTCCGCTACACCCACTGAGACAGCGACCATCGCGCCATCGGCAACCGTGTTATATCCTGATGGCAATGAGCTTGACCTGTATTACAATGGAACCGGTTTTTATCTGCGCAAGTCCAGCACCAGCCGTATTTCATCCAGCTTATTGCGTTTCCGCGGTATGGATGCGGACGGTAACATCCAGCGCTATCAGTTTTTTGGCAGCACGTGGGCGGGTTTTGGCGCACCATCAATTAACCCGAACGCCTGTGTGAATGTCGAGTTGCTGAGCAGTGAGGCCTATGAACGTCCTGAAGCGTGTCGTTCCTATGCAGCGCGGACACAGGAATCACGGACGAATACACCGGTGTTCTGGATCGAGCGTGCCAGCGTGACGCAATTTGCTGTGTACTGGGATAATGAGGAAATTGGCCGCTGCCAGATTGTTGACCAGAGTTGTACTGTATTTTTGCCCTCCTAGGCTGTGGCCTGTAGGGATGATTGAGAGACTGCATGGCAATTGATTATGTGATTGATTATGACTGTGTGCCCAAGCAAACCATGGGCACGATGGGCATTATAGAACGCCTCAAGGGACAGGAACGCGCCGATGCGATTATCGCCCTGTTCCGACAGAATGACGACCAGCGCGACCCGTCCGAGATGGGTTTCGAGATGGTGCGCACCGCTGCGGATGGGTCAGAAGAAACGCAGATTGTGGTCGTGCAGCATCTGCTGGACTCGGCTGAGGAGTTAGAGCCGTTAGCACCATATTGCGTGGGGTGCCCAGCGAATCGCGCCGGGAAGCCGTTTGGCTGCATCGACCATATCAGTTATCCGATCACTGGCAAAGGTGAGGCATGGTTGCTCAACCAACTGCCCCGACCCGATGAGCCGCTGATCTGGCTGCTGCTGCGCGAAGGTATTGAGAAATTCCACTATGATGGCAGCACCGTCCGCGAACTGCGCTCCACCAATCAGAATCTGTTTGAGGAAGAGCGCACGATTTACCGCCGTTTGGGCGAAATCAGTGTCACATCCGACCAGCTTTTTGAAATGACCTTCCTGCTGGGCAATGTTCAGCCCAACCATGCCGGGATTTTGCTGCTGTTTTTCGCCGCCATTGACCGCGAAAACATGGAAGCGCCGACGATTATGGGCATTGGCGAGTTACCAACCGATGACCGCGTTCAGTATCCATTTTTGATCGAACATGATAAAGAGGATGACCCGACGACCACCGAGATGAAAAATTTTCTGGCGGCGTTGTACCTCGCCTGGGTGTTGAATGTGCAGCTTCTGCTGGATGTATAGACGGACGCAATCGCGCGTCAAACTTTGCCAGTAACCCAAATCGACTTTTCAATGAACTGTTTGTAGAATCTCGCGTTTTTGTCAGCCGCAATGATACGCAATAAGCCATTATTAAGCGCTTGTTGCGTATCATCATAAGGTTGATTATTAAACGAGGCCTTCTGGTATGTATTCTATGACATCAGACATTGAGCAGAAAAATACACGCGTGATTCGTGGTTTTGATATTGATAGCGTCACCGATGCCCCGTTGCAACTCACCGAATACGCTTACCTGAATGCCGATCACAAGGATGTATTTGCGGTTGTATCCGACCATGCCAGCCTGCATCAGTTTACGCTGACCATCAGCCGCGTTGATGTGGATAATTCGCTGGTACAACTGCCGGATGAAGTCGGAGTCGGTACGATGCGTTATTGTCATACCCCCGCTGGCCTGACCTTGCACGAGTCGATTGTGACCTGGCAACCTCCGGTGATGTATGGTTATATGATCCGCAATTTCCAGATGATTTTGCCGCACCATCTGGGAATCATACTCACAGAACCCACCGAAAAAGGAAAAACACTCCTCTCCTGGAACACCTATTTTGATGGCCGCCTGATTGGTGGCACCTTTGCGCGAATCACGCTGGGGATCATCCTGCCGGATATGGTCAAAAATATGGCAAAACATTTTGATGGTCAGGTCATACCGAAGTTACGCGTGCGCTCCTATCTTGCCTCCATGGATGACACGGTGATCCCGGAATAAAGCAAAACCAGCGCTTTCCAGCGACTCAATCCGAAGTCTGCCTATCCTCGACGATTGCCCCCAGCAGTTGCTGAAGGGCCTGCATGCCGTCCTCACCGATAATCTGGGTGTATTCGCTTTCAATCTCCGTTTTGACGGCATAGGCGGCCTGCAAAAATTCCCAGCCCTTTTCGGTAAAGTGGATGATATAGGCACGTTTGTCGTCCGGGTCGGGTGCGCGGCGGATATACCCCTGACTTTCCAACTCTTTCACGATCTGCCCCATAGCCTGTTTCGACATCACCGCCCGTTCGGCCAGCACGCTAATCCGTGTGCCTTCAATATCGAGGTTGGAGATGAGGGCAGTATGAAACATGGTGAGTTCGTGATAGCCGCGTTCACGTAACTTGTATAACGCGCAGTCATTAAAATCGCGCGCTGCGTGTTTGAACAGCTTGCCAATATTATCGTCGCGTTTGCGGGCAATTTTCTCGCGTTCATCAGTTTCAGCTTGTGACATTTTGACTCCTTGACAAGATAGTCAAGTAGGTTTACTGTATTGGTAAGGTAACCTGACTATATTATAGCATAAAGGCTGGAAAAATGATCGTCATTCGTGTTTTGCTCGAAGTACAACCGGAAAAACAACAGGATCTGGTGCAGTTCATGCACAACTCCGTCACCGTCTCCAACCGCTTTGAGGGCTGCGCCAAGTATAACCTTTATCAGGACATCGGGGCCGAAAATACGTTCCTGCTGTACGAGGAATGGGAAACCCAGGAACAATTTGATGCCTATAAGGCGTCGGATCATTTCAAGGAAAGCGGTAGGGTACTGTTTCCGCTGCTGGTCGGCACACCGGATTCGCTCTATTTTGACGCTCAGGTCATCCCGGCATAGTGGGGAACGTAGCTTCACTTAACAGAGAGTAGCTGGCTCTCAGCTACTCCCTCACAGATCGGGTGTTGCACGAATGTGGCATAGCATTGATACTTTTTAGTGTTCAATAATACGCGGTGTCGGGCATGTCATTAAAAACTTACACACCTCAAAGACCCTTATCTGACTATATTCATATGTTCTGGTACTGGGAAGATTACCATCCGCCCCACCCAAAAGAGCGGATTCTTCCTGTTGGAATGATGGATTTAACGATTAACCTGGCCGATGAAGCCTTTCAGATTGAAACTACACAGCAGGATGTCAGGCTGCAACAGCGCATCTATGGCCCAATGGTCGCCGGTGCACGCTCGGAATATTTTGTGATTGATACCACACGCCCTGCATCGTTGTTGTCGGTCTGGTTCAAACCCGGTGGCGCGCTGCCATTTTTTGGCGTTACAGCGTCTGAACTGCATAATCTGCATCTGCCACTGGAGACATTATGGGGTATACAGGCCAGTAACCTGTACTGCCAACTGCTGGAAGTATCAAGCTTGACGGAGCGATTTCATCTGTTGGAAAAAGCGCTCTTGGTCCGTCTACAGAAGTCCTCAGAACGTCACCGAGCGGTGGATTATGCCCTTAAAATTTTCCACACACAGCCCCATACCCAGAAGATTTCGCAAGTCACAGAACAGATCGCGCTTAGCCCACCGCGGTTTATCCAGCTTTTCCGCGAAGATGTCGGCATGACACCGAAACTGTTCTGCCGCATACAGCGCTTTCAACGGGCGCTAAGTCTGATTACGTCTCAACCCGCCACCGATTGGGCTGAGATTGCGCTGCTGGCGGGCTATTACGATCAGGCACATTTCATCAATGAGTTTCAGTCCTTTTCTGGCATCACCCCGACGGCTTATGCGCCGCAAGACCGCGAGCATAATACTAATCTGCCAGTTCTGGATTAAGTTAAATTTTTTCCAATACATCCCCTGCTTCTCTCTTTAGAATGGGCATTATCGAATGAGAGGAGCAAGCTATATGACAAATCGGAAACTGGTATATTACATCGCGATGACGTTAGATCACTATATCGCGCATGAAGACGAAACGATGGATGGCTTTTTGATGGAAGGCCAGCATGTCAGCGATTATCTGAGCAGCCTGCGCGACTATGATACCGTCCTGATGGGCAAAAATACCTATGAGTGGGGCTATCAGTACGGCATTAAACCCGGCGACCCTTCCCCGGTTTATGCCCACATGATGCAATACGTATTTTCGCAGAGTATGGAACTCTACCAGAATGAACAGCTTCAGGTGATCCGCGATGATCCGGCGGATTTTGTACGTGAACTAAAACAACAGGACGGTGGCGCGATTTACTTATGCGGCGGTGGTCGTCTGGCAGGCTCTCTGGCAAAGCATCACCTGATTGACGAGCTAATTCTGAAAGTCAATCCGGTGATTTTTGGCAGTGGCATCCCGCTGTTCAGCGGCCAGAATGAGTGCTTCAACCTGTCACTGCTGGATACAAAAATCTATGACAACGGCGTTATTTTCCTGCATTACGCCGTCAACTGATCGAATCTCATGGGGCTGATTACATCAGTCCCATGTATAGATATAGCCTCCAAACCGCGACTTTTCACCATGTTCCTTCACCGACATAGACTTGTCCCTGCTCAAAAGAAGCGCGAGCTTGTTTGCCTCTCGCGGATAGAAACAGCATCATCCGCATTTCCTCGATATACACTTCAGGCTGTGAGGGATCACCTGTCGTAGTGATCATATTCGGCATCGGCTGCCAGCCGTGTTCGCTATAGAAATGCACGTTATGAGGCTGTGTCCACAAGAGAGCCACATCAGCTGCCGGGTCTTCGCGGATGAGCGCAGTAGCGGCATCAATGACCTGGCCGCCAAAGCCCCGTTTGCGGAAAGCCGGGAAAGTGAGCACCCCGCTCAAACCGTAGCATTTGTAACTCTGACCGACGACTTGCAGATTTGTCCAGATGATTTCCGTATATGAAATTAACGATTTACCCTTTGCTACAAGGACATGCATTGAGGGCGCGTTCACCCCCCATTCGATATCATAATCCTCGCTATCGTTCCACTCAAGCCGCTGGAAGGTCTGCGCCTGATAATAAAAATAGTCTGGAAATTCCGTGCCGCTGCGGTAGGTATGCAATTCAAACATGGTTGACCTTTCCCTGACTCTTGTGAAAGTAAAATTATGTTGGTTCATCTTCACCCAATAAACAGGTTTATCATAAGACTTGAGAAAGCTGAAAGTCGTCAGTGGAGGTGTAAACGGATGTTAGCAGAAATAGTTTATCCTGATGCGCAAAAACCAATGATTTTACTGCGAGAAGTAAGCTCAATTTTTACCCAAATTCCCTACGTATCGCATATCTATATTTTTGGATCATTGGTTGGCGTCCATTGGGATCGTTGGTCTGATATTGATATGTTGGTGGTTACCCAAAAGCAGAAGCAATTTTACGAAGTGTGGGAGCATTTGCATCGCGCAAAGCCGGTGCTTCATCACCATCCTTTGTCCGCTGGCCTGCCATCAGGAAGACACATTCTTGGAAACGTTTTTATCGACGAGTCGGTTTTTCATTGTCTTGACCTCAATTTTCTTACCGCTTGCGAGCATCAGCAACCAGGTGTACTTGACCGTTTTGGCAGTCTGCGTGAGATATACCGCACCACAGACAGCATGACAGTGCAAGATGAAGATGTGTTAAGCCAGCTACAAGAACTTACTGATGATGAAAGACGTATCTCAATCGGGATGCATTTTACAAAAAAGGCTGCGAAAAAAATTTTACGCGGTGAGCCTGCCTATGATGATCTTAAGCATAATTCAGATGATTTAAGAATGATTATGCGTAACTATCCTGCGGACTATCAGGTCATCGGCGGTGAGATCGGCAAAGTTGCCCAAACCTATCTTACTATCGCTGACTATCTCCTTGAAAAACGGATTTAGGCTTCCAGAGCCCACAAGCGAAACACCCACTGTCAACACTTTTGTCTTTTGTGAACCTTTATAATCTATTATAAGCCAATTGGCGGTTAAATAATTACTATAGGGTATGTATAATGGCAATGATGATACTAATTTCTAAATCGTCCAAAAAGGAGACAGGAACTTCATGAATCCCATACCGCAGGATCTGCTGGAACAACTGCGCCATCCCGATAAAAGTGAGCGCAGTGACGCGGTGTTCCAGCTAGATCGCATGGATAATCCGGACAAATTAGCCATTCTGATCCAGGCGCTGCGCACAGAGCCGGATTTATTTGTGCGCGAAGATATCACCTTTGCGCTGATGCATATGGGGGACCTGGCGGTTCCGGCTTTGATCGCGCTTTTGCAGGATGAGGATGCCGGTGTTCGACATCATGTCGCGCATGTGCTGGGGAAGATCGGTCATCCCGACGCTGCGGATGCTTTAATCCGCACCTTGCAGGACACCGCCCCGCATGTGGCCGCTAAGTCCGCGTTTGCGTTGGGTCAGATTGGGGATGCAAAAGCCATCCCGGCGCTCGTGAACCTGCTGGGCCACGAAAACCGTGAAGTACAGACCGCGCTCATAAATGTGCTGGAAGAATTTGGCGCGGAAGCTGTGCCAGCTTTACTGGTCGCGCTGGAGCATGAAAGGTGGCGTGTTCGCGAACATGCCGCGGATGCCCTGGGTGTGATTGGTGACTCGGTTGCGGTTCCGGCGCTGATCCATGCCTTACAGGATGCCCACTGGCAGGTGCGCTTTGCCGCTGTGACCGCTCTGCATTATCTGGGGGATCGCGCCGCCAGACCTGCCTTGCAGCAATTACAAAACGACCCTGAATCCCGCGTGAGTAGTCTGGTCGCAACCATCCTCCGCTAGATAGCCGCCCCTGTTCCAACATCTATAGAATCAGATTCAGGCCTTATCCAGCCATGGTATGGCCTGAAATCCATCCGAAATCATAAAACCCCGCCATATAGCGCGTGTTTGCTGACCGATAAACGGTTATGTTCAATGAAATAACCGTATGCCTGAACAGCATAAAAATTAGTCAGTGACGAAGGGTGATCAAAATGGAACATCAGGCAATGACAGCGCATCACGAGCACGATCATAACGATCCACACGCAGGTCACGATCAGCATGCGCATGGCGGACATGGCACCGATCACAGCGGACATGAGATGATGTTCCGCAACCGTTTCTGGGTCTGTCTGGCGCTGACCGTGCCCGTACTCCTGTTCAGCCCTATGATTCAGGAATGGTTTGGATTTGCCATGCCGGAATTTACGGGCAGCAACTTGATCGGCCCCATCTTCGCAATCGCCATTTTTGCTTATGGCGGCATCCCCTTTTTGCAGATGGCCGTTCCGGAACTGCGCAGTCGCACGCCGGGGATGATGACGCTGATTTCGCTGGCGATTACCGTAGCCTTTGTTTACAGCCTGTTCGCCGCCGTCACCGGCACGAGCAAAGGCTTTTTCTGGGAAATGGCGACGCTGATCGACATTATGCTGTTGGGTCACTGGATGGAAATGCGCAGTGTGCGGCAGGCATCCAGCGCGCTCAATGAGTTGGCGAAGCTGATGCCCGACACAGCGGAACGTATCCGTGAGGATGGTTCCGTCGAAGAAGTGTCTGTAACTGAACTAAACCCGAATGATCTGATTTTAGTGCGACCGGGAGCCAGTGTTCCCGCCGATGGCAAAATTGTTGAAGGACACTCTTCATTGAACGAAGCGCTGATTACCGGCGAATCAAAACCCGCTGAAAAAGGCGAAGGTGATCAGGTGATCGGTGGCACAATCAATGGGGATGGCAGCTTGCGCATCCGTGTTTCAGCGACTGGCGATGATACGGCTTTAGCCGGAATTATGCGGCTGGTCGAAGAAGCGCAGGGCAGTAAATCCAACACGCAAATTCTGGCGGATAAGGCTGCGGGTTGGCTGTTTTATGTGGCGCTGGGGTTCGCTGCTCTAACTGCCGTCGCATGGACTCTCGCTCTTGGCTTGCAGCTTGAGGTACTGGAACGCGTCGTGACAGTATTGGTCATCGCCTGCCCCCATGCGCTGGGATTGGCTATCCCGCTGGTGGTGGCTATCAGTACATCAATGGGTGCGCAGAATGGCATTCTGGTGCGCAACCGGCTGGCATTGGAAGAAGCGCGGTTAATTGATACCGTGATTTTTGACAAGACCGGCACCCTGACCGAGGGGCGTTTCGGCGTGGTCAAGAGCATCTTCGCGGCTGGCTGGGAAGAGAATAAAGCCCTTGCGCTGGCATTGGCTGTCGAAGGCGATTCCGAGCATCCGATTGCGCGTGGCATTCGCCAGAAAGCGGAAGATGCTGGCGTGAAACCCGCCTCCATCAGCAATTTTGAGGCCATTAAAGGGCGCGGCATCAAAGCGGATTACGAGGGTAAAACGGTGTATGTCGGTGGGCCGCGTTTACTGGAAATGCAGAACCTTGAACTCGATAGCGAATTCAGCACTTTCCGACAAGAGGCCAACGCTAATGCGCAATCTGTGGTTTATCTGATTATCGAGGCTGAAATTGCGGCAGCATTTGCTCTGGCTGATGTGGTGCGTCCAGAGAGTAAACAGGCAATTCAACGCTTGCATGATATGGGGTTGGAAGTAGCTATGCTGACCGGTGACAGTCAGGCGGTGGCCGATGCCGTGGCACGTGAATTAGGCATCGACACGGTTTTTGCGGAAGTGCTGCCAGAGCATAAAGATCAGAAAGTCGCTGACCTGCAAAAACAGGGTAAGAAAGTGGCGATGGTGGGTGATGGCGTTAATGACGCGCCTGCTTTGACCCGCGCCGACATCGGCATTGCCATCGGTAGTGGAACAGATGTGGCGATTGAATCCGCAGGGATTATCCTGGTGCAGAGTAACCCGCTGGACGTGGTGAAAACCTTTGAACTCAGCCGTGCTACTTATCGCAAGATGATTCAGAATCTGATCTGGGCGACAGGCTATAATGTAATCGCGCTGCCCCTGGCCGCAGGGGTACTGGCACCAGTCGGCTTTATCCTCTCCCCGGCAGTCGGCGCAGTCCTGATGTCTTTGAGCACGGTAGTCGTTGCCATCAATGCGCAGTTGCTGCGGCGTACCGATCTGTCTACCCAGGCCGCATAACTACACGCCATTTGGCGCATGGCTTTTGCAAACCGGTATGTTATCCATTGTGTTGATTAAACGCGGACAACATACCGGGAATTGTGATTTTGAAACTACGCACCTTATGGTTCATGCTTGCTGGTCTATTGGTGGGCTGTGCAGCGCCACAGACTGCTTCGCCCCAGTGGACAGCGCCCATTCTGCCACCCACGGTTGACCCGGCGGATACAGTGATGGCCGCAGCGCAGCACAATTATGAGACTTACTGCGCGCACTGTCATGGCTTTTCAGGCGATGGACAGAGCCCGGCATCGCAGGAGCGCACGGTCGCGGCAGGTTATCACGCCGTACCCCGACATGATACGCAAGGACATACCTGGCAGCATCCTGACCAGCTTTTATTTCAAACGATCAAATATGGCATTGATAATCCATTGACTCAGTATATTATGTCCGGCCATGCGGATCGTCTGAGTGATGCTGAAATACGAAGTGTGATTGATTATATCCGGCGCTTCTGGACGGATGAACAGCGCGTCCATCAGGCCAAGCTGACCGCACAATTTGCTGAGAATAATCCCGGATGGGAACCATAAAGGGGCACTGGTACATATATCAGCGCCCCTTTATGTGATATTGCTATGTGAGCCTGTATTTTAGCCTGCCAGTTGCGTGAGAAGACTCTCCATCAAGTCGATCTCGGCAGTCTGGTCTGTGATGATCTGCTCGGCAAGTTCGCTCAACTCAGGAGTAACACTGCGTGTTAGAACACGCTCCGACATATGGATGGCATCATCATGATGATCAATCATCGATTCTAACCACGCAATTTCGTAGTCAACGCCTTCAAGCTGATTAAAACCGGCGAACATGCCCATCATTCCTGCCGGATCACTAAAAGGGGTTTCGGGCATTTGCATACCACCCATACTGCCCATGCCATCTTCCAGCATGCTTTCACCCATCATGGATACCGGTTCATAGGCGATGTTGTACCAATCCAGCAACCACCCCTGCATCAGATCAATTTCAGCAGTCTGCGCTTCGATGATATTTTCACAGACAGTTACCACGCTTTCTGTCGAGGCTTTTTGCAGACAGTCATCCGCCATATCGAGCGCCATCTGGTGATGATCAATCATGCCTTCTAAAAAGCGCATTTCAGCCCGTTCGCCCCGTGTGAGCGATTGCGCTGTGACGGCACCCGTGATCAATAACAATGAAAATGTGACCCATACTGCGACTATTTTTCGGAACATTATTTTCTCGCTAAGTTTCATTTGAACGTTAACGAGCAGTATATCCGCGGCGAGCAGCCTTCTGTATACGCCATTTGGCGCATGTTTTGATGAGTGTTTATGAAGTATGGTTAGCCAGATAAGAAGTGAAAAGACATAAAGATCACTTATGATGAATCGATTACTGCGCTATCTCGGTATGCTGATTTTACTATCCCTGGGGCTGACTGCCTGCGCGACAAGCAATAATGCCCCACCTGCTGATCTGCCGCTGGCGGCTGAGCAACCCACGTTTCTGTTCTTCTACACCGATAACTGACCACCCTGAACGCGAATGCAGCCCATCGTGAATGGGCTCCAGGATCAATATGCGACTCAGGTCGCGTTTATCAGCTTCAACGCTCAGGATGGCGCGGATGGTGAGCTGTTTTTCGGCGATTTAGGATTACCGGGTCATCCCAGCTTTGTGATTTACTCCGCTTCGGGTCAGCAAGTCTACCGGGGTGTGGGAATTATCAGCGCAGATGAGTTGCAACGGCAGATCGAGGCCGCGTTAGCCACTGAATAGCTGCGCCATATGGCAACAATAGGTTCAATTTCAGCAGGAAAGGCAAAAGATTGCTATACAGAAAAACTTCGAAAGTATTCTATCTGTTTATGGTTGTCGCTTTAGCGATTTCCGCCTGCTCCGCAACTGAAGGTTCTGTCGATAATACGGGTGCGATTGCGCCTGCTGTGGCCGGGTCGGAAACTTATGTGTCCGGTCAAACGCTCTACAATGTACACTGTGCAGCGTGTCACGGGGTCAACGGTGAGGGTCAATTCCCGAATGCACCTTTAGAGCGTGATAGCACCGGGCGTTATGGTGCGCCGCCACATAACTCTGCTGGACACACCTGGCACCATGACGATGATCTGCTCGTACAGATTATCCACGAAGGTGGCATGGGTGACCCGGAAAATTTTTATGACATGCCGGCATTTGAAAGCACGCTCGCTGCTGAGGAAATCGAAACGGTAATCGCCTATATCAAAACCTTCTGGACACCCGATGAACAGGCCAACCAGGCGGAAGCAACACGCCTGATACGCCAACAGAATGCTGAAGCGTCGAACTGAATTAATGGATTGATGGATTCTAAATCAAAAAGCGACCACCAACCGGTGATCGCTTCACTAAGCAGATTGAAGAGCGATTACGCTTCTTCAGGGGCGTAATCAATCTCGGCCATTTTCTCCTTGATGGTCGTCCAGTCCGCCGGATTGCTCCATTGAATGGTGATCATCTGGGTGTCAGGGTTGCCTTCAACCACGGTGACACCGTTGATTTCACTGACTTCACTCTTGATGGTGTTGACACAGCCTGCACAGCCGACATTCGGTACTTTAACAGTTTTAGTTTCCATTACACAGCTCCTGATGAATTAAATTTCACATCCATTTTGAGTATAGCCCCTCTCTTTGCAGATGACACACGCCATTTGGCGGGTCTTGGAATTTTTATAACGCGGTATCATGGATGTAAAGTCGGGCGAATGGAATGGTGACGATGAAAGTCTTACTGGCAGAAGATCATAAAATTGTGCGACAGGGCACCCGTCTGTATCTGGAAAGCATGGGCATTGAAATTGTCGGTGAGGCGACCAACGGCAGCGAAGCGGTTGAGTTAGCCGGTCAACTGGAACCCGACGTGGTGCTGATGGATATTCATCTGCCGGAACTCACAGGCGTGGAAGCCACAAGGCGCATTCGCCATGATTACCCGGACATTCATATTCTGGTGCTGACCGCTTACGACGAACCGGCTTATGTCCATGCCCTGCTGGATGCCGGTGCGGATGGTTTTATTCTGAAAACGGCGGAACTGGCGGAATTGTATAAAGCGCTGAATGAAGTAGCGGTGGGGCGCAAATCTTTCGATGCGGATATGCTGGCGCGTGCGCGCAAACATATCGCGGAAATGCCTGCGCAGATTGATGGCCTGACCGATCGTGAGCTTGAAGTTTTATCACAGGCTGGTTTGGGGCGCACAAACAAAGAGATTGGCAAGCTGCTGTTTATCTCGGATCGCACCGTGCAGGGGCATCTCAAAAACATTTATCAGAAATTTGGCGTAACCACCCGCACCGAGGCGGTGGCGATTGCCCTGCAACACGGATTGATCACGCTGGAAGGGACGAATCAAGCATGAGCCATGCGAATCTGTTCGAATTGTGCTGCGTCGGTGGTGCCTTATTTGTGGCGAGCAATCTCTGGTTTTTTGTGCGTGTGCTGCGGCCTATCCAGAAACTATCCCTTCAGGCCACACATTTAAGCCAGGGCGATCTGGATTCGCTGGATTATGCCTGTGGCGGCATTGCCGAAATTCGCGCATTGCAACGGGCCATGTCCGGCATGGCAGGTCATGTCCAGCGCGCCCAGGAGCAAAGCCGCGCCTATGCTGAGCAACTGGCAGACGGTCAGGAAATTGAGCGTAAACGCATCGCACGTGAGCTTCACGACGACGCGATTCAATCGACGATTGCAGTCACGCAGGCCATTGATATGGCGAAAAGCTGGATCAAAACTGACCCGGATCGTGCCGCACAGATGCTCCAGCTTGCGCGTGAACAGGCAGTGCAGATCGTGACCAATCTGCGCAACCTCATCGGTGGTTTGCGTCCCCCCGCGCTGGAAGAACTGGGGCTGATTCCCGCGCTGGAAATGCAGATTGCGTCGATAGAGCAGGTCGAAGTGACCTTGAACACGCAGGGCAATCCGCGTCGTCTGGACGAAGCTCAGGAACTGGCGCTGTTCCGCGCGACTCAGGAAGGTCTGCGCAACAGCATCCGCCATAGTGACGCGCAGCACATCAGCATTGATGTGGATTATCAGCCACAGGGCGTGATGCTCCACATCAGAGATGACGGACGCGGTTTTAAGTTGCCGCCGCATCTGGGAGATTTAGCCTTGCAGAAGCATTATGGCTTAGTCGGCATTCAGGAGCGCGTTTCGGGGTTGGGCGGCTGGCTCAAGATAGACAGCCAGCCCGGTAATAGCACCACGCTCAGTGTCTATGTGCCTACACGCATGCCCAGCCAACCTGATGACCGTGTGCGCGACCCGGTATGCAGCGCCTTGATCGAACCGCAGCAAGTCTATGGGAGTGTCGTGCATCAGGGAGAAACCTACTATTTCTGCTGCCCTGTCTGCCAGGGCGCATTCCAGAAAAACCCGAAACTGTATGTTGATAATGCCCCCTAGCGAATCGACTAAGGAAATTTGTCCCATTCAAACCAGCATTCATGATGCTTTGTATATAATAATGAAAACGCAACCAATACAGTATTTTGATAGGGCGATTATGGATCTAGAGAAATATAGTTACTTGTGGGCTAAAGATAATGGCTGGGTATTGAGGCCAAGTGGAGATTCTTATCTTATTCACCGTTATGGCGAAGAGGGTCAGCTGACTGCAAAAGTTATTGAAGAAGATGATTTACGCCAAGCAATTATAAACAAGATGATCAGTGAAGGTGTAAAGATACTCACTGAAAGTGAAGCGGATGAATTATTCAAAAAGATGGAGGAGATATGGAGGGAGAAAGCGGAAAAAAGCGGTGAGTTAATAAAACAAGCGGAAGAAGCATTGAAAAACAACCAACTTATAAAAAATGCTTTGAGAGAATTGCTAGATAACTTAGAGGAAGTTGATAGCAGGTACCCGCAAATTCACGATACGATGGTTCGAGAGATATTAAGTGACACCATCTTACACTATTTCGTTTTAAGTACGGACACTGAAGATATCCCATTGGACAATTACTATGCGATGCTCTCTGATAAAGCTGATGAAGCCGTACACAAAGCACTGGTACAGTTTTTAACCCATCCAGAAGTAAAAGTAGCGCATCAACA
Organism: Aggregatilineales bacterium; assembly: GCA_038258185.1. GTDB lineage: Bacteria > Chloroflexota > Anaerolineae > Aggregatilineales > Phototrophicaceae > JAIOHN01. Next base: position 17,774 of record JBBSQD010000030.1, read on the forward strand.
GTTGACCATACCGGAGGAGCGATTAGTAGTGTTCCAGGATTATGAAGTAAAATCTGTTAAGGGAAACCATTACGATTGGTATTTCGGTTGGATTAGGAGCCTTTAATATAGGTGAAGTTTCCCGATAATTTCCTACAATCAGAAGCATAACTTCGGTTTAAATTGCTTTCGACCACTAGCAGTGTTTCAACTCTCTCAAAGGGCCAAGCCTGTTGAAAATCGAATGAAAGAAAAAGGACGAATGTCGAAATGTAGGTAACCGATTGGTGGTTATCGCGGCGCCGTTGCCATGACTATGAATGCAACCGATCTGCAACCGGGGAGTGTCGTAACAGCATGGTGGGTGGTCTGGAATCACCCAGAATTGTGCTCGCCCCCAGCATGCGGCCCTGAGGATCTGCCGACCAATGGTGGTAACCCGGATGCGGAAGCTTCCATGCTGTATGCCGATGGCCAGGTGGTACGAGATGATGGCACCGCCATTTATACTGTCTACCTCAGCGAAGGAGATACCAGTGGTGAGGCCGTTTTTGAGGCGGCTGGGATATGATAATTATGCAAAAATAGTTGATTACTCGTCAAAATCAAAAATGGCTATTTTTCCACATTATGACTGGTCATTTAGTACCAAACGACTGCTTGACAAGTGCGATTTGATTGGAATAAACTTTGTAAGCTTGTTTCAATTCATCTGTTAGCGCTTAGTGGGTGTCGGCAAAACTGGCAGAATTTTCGTCACATTTTAGAATCAGGAGTTTGAAGGCTGTGTCGCAAAAAATCAAAGGCGTGGTGAAATGGTTTAGCCCGGAAAAAGGTTACGGGTTCATCACTCAGGAGAGCGGTCCTGACGTTTTTGTCCATTATTCCGCCATCCAGAGTTCGGGTTATCGTAAATTGGTCGAGGGTGAAGCGGTCGAATTTGAGGTCACGGATGGGCCAAAAGGCAAGCAAGCCAGTGACGTGGTGGCCGTGTAGAATATAATAGAGCCGAAAATTTAATTTAAAGCATTATAATAGACCCATCTTAATTTTAAGGTGGGTCTATTTTTTTGTGGGGGGAGCAACTTTATGAATTTACAGGTGATCCGTGGGATTGCGACCGGCATCGCGCAGCAGGCCGCTATGGAACTGATGCTGTATTATCAGCGTCCGCATCAGGAGAATATCAAACAGAACGAATTTGACATCAGCACCGAGGCGGATCTGGCCAGCGAGAAAGTGATTGTGGCCGCGCTGCTGGAAAACTTCCCCGATCATCACATCCTTGCCGAAGAAGGTGGCGGACAGGGTGCCCCCGCCGATGAGGCCGAATACCACTGGCACATCGACCCGATTGACGGCACCAGCAACTTTGCCAGTGGCATCCCCTATTTTGCGGTGAGCATGGCGCTGGCCGACCGTGAGGGCAATCCCCAGGTGGGCGTGGTTTTTAACCCGGTTTCGCGGGATGTTTTTAGCGCTGCGCGCGGTTATGGCGCGTCACTGAATGGAGTGGCGCTGCATGTCTCGCAGACGGACACATTAGCGCGTGCCATGCTGTGCAGTGGTTTCCCGTATAATCGCGCTGCCAATGCCGACAATAACCTCAACCGCTGGGCGGCATTTCTGCCGCACGTTCGCGGACTGCGCCGTTTTGGCGCGGCTGCTCTGGAACTGGCTTCGGTCGCCGCGGGGCGTTTGGATGGTTATTGGGAAGCACCGTTAAACAGTTGGGATTATATGGCGGGGTTGCTACTGGTTCAGGAAGCAGGGGGACGGGTCACAAATTATGCTGGTGAGTCGGATTTAAGCTCCGGCCAGATTCTTGCCAGTAACACGCTGTTGCATGAGAAAATGCTGGAAGTGATCCGCGAGGCATAAAATCAACCCTTGTCAAAAAAAACGGGTAATGCTATATTATTGCTTAGTGCGCGGGCGTAATTCAGCGGTAGAATGCTTCCTTGCCAAGGAAGATGTCGCGAGTTCGAATCTCGCCGCCCGCTCTACCCGAAACCTCGATCTGATCAGATCGAGGTTTTTTTGTTTTCTCTCACTTTTCGATCATAGAGGCACGTTATAATCCCCACGGATCAGCCAGAATTCGAAAGGACGAAATTGATGAAGCTCTATTTTCTGCGGCATGGTGAAGCTGTAGACATTGCCGAGACAGACCATGATCGCCAGCTTACCCCTAGTGGTCAGCAGCGCATCCAGCACGCGGCCCAGGTCATGAAAGCAATGGAGTTACGGCCGCAGTACATTTATGCCAGCCCCCGCGTCCGTGCCCGGCAGACCGCAGAAATTGTCGGCCAGGCCCTGAATGTAACCGTGGAAATCAGCGAAGCGGTCAATTTCAGTTTCAGTCCCAGCGCGGTTGAAGATCTCATCCGTGGCCTGGACAGAGCCGCCGAAGTCATGTTTGTCGGCCATGAACCGAGCATGAGTGATGTTGTGGGCGAATTATGTGGCGGCAATGTGGTGATGAAAAAAGGCGGTCTGGCGCGGGTGGATATGTTTTCGCAGGTTGCGCCCTTAAGGGGGCAGTTGATCTGGCTGATCGCGCCTAAAGTCTTCGACAATCTGAATGGGGATTCGTAGCGCCGTAAAATTAAAAGAAGCCCAGTACAGAGCTTCTTTTGTGTTATGAATTAACGGTATGCTTTACAACGGCTGCAGAACGCGATCTTCACGCAGGCGTTTGGCAAGGATTTTATGATCAATTTCAGTATCGTTATTGATAATTTCCTGAACGGCTTCGCGCCATGCCGGAATTTTAATTTCCTTGATGGTCGTCGCTTCATAGCCATTGCTGATAAACGCCTGGATCACGTCCGGGTGGGTATCCTGTGGCAGGAAAATATAACCGACCTCGCTTTGCAGCGCTTTCGATGCTTCCTCAACCGCGTTAATCAACGCCGCGATGATCGGTGCGGGCGGGACATTAGGCGCAATATAGAACTCATCGGCGCGGGTGATCAGATTTTCGACCTGCCAGCCCATCAAACCGATAATGCGATCATTACCCACCTGCGTCAGCAGATAACTTTTCTGACCAAAGGCCAGCATAATATCCATGCGCGAGACATCTTTACCCGCTACAGTCTGGATAAAGTTAGCGATATTTTCAGCGTTAGCTGGCATACCGCGCTTGACATCCACCTGGAAGGTCGCCACAGTCGCATCGGGCTGGGCCGGGGCGGCGGGTTGCGATTGAGATGCGCTTAAAGGCGCAGTCTGCACCGTCGCAGGCGACTTTGCCGGGGCAGACGCACTTGCCTGTGGGGCGCTGCCGACCAGTTTGTCGCGCAGTTTATTCCAGCCAGCCTGGACCTGCTTCCAGGTTTCTTCAGCATTGCCGTCATTCTTGATGACCACCTGAGCTTTTTCCAGCTTGCTCTTTTGCGAGTTCTGGCTGGTAATGCGCTGGCGGGCATCGGCTTCCGACATTTTCCGCTTCTGAATCAGACGTAAATACTGTGTCTGTGGGGATGCGTCTACCACCCAGACTTCGTCCACACTGTTGACCAGATCGCCTTCCAGCAACTTGATCGCTTCGATTACAATTACGCGATGTTTGGAACGGCTGATCAGGGTGTTGATGGCCTGACCGACCACAGGATGCGTAATCGCTTCCAGTTTTGCAAGCGCATCCGGGCTGGAAAACACGATATTACCTAACATCGCCCGGTTAATGCGCTTATCCTGATCGAGAATAAATTGACCAAAGGTCTCGATAATCGGCTTATAAGCTGGCGCACCTGGTTGCATCGCCTGGTGTGTGAGGCCATCTGCATCGATGGTGTAGGCCCCCAGGTGCTGCAACATCTGCCGCACCACGCTTTTTCCGACAGCGATATTCCCCGTGAGGCCAATCACATATTTATTGGGCCAACGACTCACGGCTGCACCTCCGAATGATGAATGAGCCATAATAACTAAAGATTGGTAAATACTTTTATTATTGTAACGTGAATTGATTTGAAACGGCAAACCAAATTCATCAATGGTTGGCCGTTTGACCACCGTTACACTTAATGTTGCGCTTATTTACGCCTTATCCCCGCCTGAATCACCCTCACTCAGGTGATCGGCTGAGCATCAGCGGTGCGTTCCTGTGGTGACAAAGTGGGAATTTCCACCACAGCAGGTGTTGGAGCAGGCAGCAGCAGCGCCAGGAAACTGGCGATCACAATCGCCCCGGCGACAATCTGGAACGACGTTGCCAGACCGATCTGGTCGGAAAGCCAGCCGATCAGAAAATTGCCGACTGCCCCGGTGCCGAAAATCAGACCGAGAATCATGCCCGAAGCAAACGCCTTACTGCGCGGTAACAGACCCTGCGCGAACACCACGATGATACTGTGTGAGCCACCACTCAGGCCACCCGCCAGAATCGCCAGGATAAAAGCCACGACACCATCCGCCAGCGGCAGCAGGAAAAAGCCGGTGCAGACAATAGCAGAGTGAGAGCAATTATACGCCGCCGATCAAAGCGATCCGCCAGATTGCCAAAGATGATCCCGGCAATCCCCGAAGCCAGCCAGAAACCGCTGGTGATGAGTCCGTACTCGGCTGGAGACCAACCCTTCGCCTGAAACAATATCGGAATGAAGTTGACCGAACCGGGCTGTGCCAGACTGCGTAACGTCACCATCGAAATTAAGATGGCAAAGGCCAGCAATGGAATGCTTGTCTGTGCAGCGGCGGGACTTTGCGCGTCAATGGCTTTTGTCTCAGAATGTTTGGTGCGGTTAGGCAGTGTCAGCGCCATCATCAGCACACCGGGTATGGCAAAAATGACCAGCGCGAAAATCGGCGCGACGGTGCCACGCTCCATCAGCATGCCGTTCAGGGATGGCCCCAGCGCCGCCGTGAAGAAATTGTTATTTGTGGCGGCCCGGTTGAGTAACAGCCCTGCCATCGCTGGGCCAGCCGCCAGTCCGAGTTGTCCCATGAGGAAAAAATAGGCCATATTGCTGGCGGAATAGCGCTTATCACTATCCCCGGCATACATCGCACCCACCGGATGAAACGCGCCACTGCCTATAGCAGGCAGCACAAACGCCACTACCATCAGCCAGTAGATGCCATTTTCCGCGGCAAACAGCGCCAGCAGCATCAACCCCACCGTCCATGCGACACCACCCGCACCCAGCCACCGCCCACCGGTACGGTCGGCAATCAGGCCAAACAGCGGCTGGCTCACGGCGCCCAACAGTGCGGTAATCCCCAGAATCAGGCCGATATCAACCGTACTCAACGGCAGAATATTCACACTGATAAAGGCCAGCACCACTGGCCCCATACTGATAAAAGTGTCGTTGGTCATGTGACCCAGGGCAACCGCCCAGAAAAGACGTTTACGTGGCACGTACATGCAGTTTTGCCTCTTGATGCAAGCCGATGAAGTGTATGGTGCATGGCGGGCTGCTGGCTGTCAATCCCATTGGACTGGCGTGGTCTGGCTGCAGCCCTGCCGAAACCGGCATACTACCTGTATTGCTCTAACCAAAAAGTTATCTGACAAACGCTAAACTTTGCTATACTGATATGCAATAGATTCATTATGGAGCACAAACGCAATGCACAAAAAAATTATTAGTTCACCCAGCGCCCCCGCAGCAGTTGGCCCCTATTCGCATGCCGTGATTATCAACGGACTGGTCTATACTGCCGGTCAGGTCGGTTTAATCCCCGGCACCAAACAGTTGGCAGAGGGCGGCATCGAGGCGCAAACGCGGCAGGTGTTACAAAATCTGAAAGCAGTTCTGGCTTCTGCAGGTACCAATCTGGATAATGTGATCAAAACCACGGTATTTTTGAAAAGTATGGATGATTTCGCCACGGTCAACAGTATTTACGGGATTTACTTCTGGCGCAGCCAACCGGCGCGTTCTGCCGTTGAAGTGGCGCGTTTGCCGCTGGGTGCCCTGGTCGAGATTGAAGCGATAGCCACCGTTTAAGCAGCCACGCTGTTTAACAATCCATCCACAAAAGCATAAAGGCGGATCAACTGATCCGCCTTTATTGATTCTCTGGCTTACGCTTCCGGCGCGTCCTGTTCCTCACGCGGCGGAACCTTGAGGGCGATCAACTGGTTAATGAGATCGCGCAGTGCGGATTCGGGCAGTGCCCCCGGCTGGCTAAAGACAATCGTGCGATCTTTAATCAGCATAATGGTCGGGATGCTCGCAATCTGGAAATTCTGCGACAGACCCTGATTTTCGTCGGTGTTCACCTTGGCAATACGAATTTTGCCGGCGAATTCCACAGCCAGCTTATCCAGAATAGGGCCGACGGTCTTACACGGGCCGCACCACGGCGCCCAGAAGTCCACCAGAACCGGCAGATGGTAATCAATGACTTCTGCCTGGAAGGTGTTGTCGGTCACGGTGAAGGGCTTGGTGTCCACCACTTTTTCGACTGCTGTAGCTTCTTCCTCAACCGGTTGTGCGACCACATCAGGCGCAATTTCCTGGACTTTGGTACGCACCTGCTCTAAAGCCAGCGGCATATCCGTGCCCCACGGTTTGCTGCGGCGCACGACCTGCTCACCGCAGTACCAGCCGACTAAGACTGGCTTGTCTTCAACTTCAAATAACTGGGCGGCTTTCGGATTTTGAGAGGGGTCAATTTTGGCAAACACCATCTGCTTATTTTCCTCAGCCGCCTTTTTGAAAGCGCTGCTAAAGTCCCCGCGTACACCATCACCATTCGACACCAGAATCATAATGGGCTTGTCGCCCATCAGGACGGAATCGAGATTTTCATCAGTTAGTACAATTGGTTCAACCATTTTTATCATCCCCTATGGATTATGGATATTAAACTGGTACGGGAGATCCGCCAGTTGGATTGTTTTATTTGTTTCGCCAGACATCGTCACTTCAACCGGGCACAATTCTGCATAGCGGTCACTGGTCGGGAACCAGGCGCGACCCTTGCGGACGACAATGAACAGGCCATGTTCGTCACCCAGCGCAGTAAAGGCTTCACCATCCCCGGCATCCCATACCGGCAAACCTGCCTGTGACTGCAATGCCGCGCTGAAGGCTGCGACGTCATTGACCGCCAGCCCGATCTCACTGATGCCCAGTATGCTGGCGCCCTCAAACGGCTCAGACGCCGTGACGGCTATATTATGCCGCGCAATGAGTTCAATGATGTTCCCGGCTGGGTCGAAACAGTAGACCGCATGTGCATTCCAAGCTTTCCAGTGTACCTGGTCGGCTCCATCCCAAAGCAAAAGTTCTGCGCGTTGCGCTAACCAGGCTTTCGCTTCTTCAAACTGATTGTGCGGAATATTGAAGGCAAAATGATAGCAGGCGGGTTCGCCTTGCGTAAAGGTCAGGCGAGTTGCACCAGCTTGCAGGCTGATCGCGTCACTGGCTGTGGCGACAAGCTCTAATCCTAACACATCCTTGTAAAAAGCTCGTTGTTCCGGCAGTTTGTGCGTGACAAGCTGAAGTGCGCCTATGTGCATATTGACCCTGTGCCTCCTGTATCTTCTGACGTGTGTGAACCATCATAACTTACACAATAACATCCGGGCAATACAATAAATAATCAGAAATTTTTACTATTCTGATCAGAAATTTCGCGTATAATGTAATTAATCTTAATTAACTGACCCGTTTATAATTGCATTGCCTCCGTAAATGTCATTCCTTAAAATAATTGACTGCATATTAATAAAAACTAACTTGAGTATTTGTATTACAGCCTGATAATCAATGTAACCGGTTACATTGTAGAATAAAACTCGAATCTGAGTGATGCTCTAAAGAAAAAGCAGACAAGGTATAAGTATGATTGCACTTAATCCTGAAATACTCGCCACGCTTCGGCACGCGAGTAAGGATGAGGAAGCCTATAAAAGTATCCTGAAGACGATTGATGATCTGCAGCAGAGTCAATTTGTGGACTACAGCATGCTCTTTAATAATTTGCCCGATGTGGTCTTCTATCTGGATCTGGATTATCGCATTCAGGCCATAAACAATACCACCCGTGAGCAAGCTCCCAGGGTTTGGGGCAAAGTGCCACTGGTGGGGGAATCCATGCTCGATTATACCACCCCGGAAAATCTTGACCTGTTCAAACAACACTTCGCTCAGACACTGGCGGGAGAAACGATCACATTCCAGCGGCAAATCTCGCTGCTGGATGGCACTTCTGTCCACTATGCCTTCGCATTTTATCCGGTTTATGAAGATGACGTTGCCATCACCGGAGTCTATTTTAAAGCCAGCGATATTACGCTTCATGTGGAAATTGAGCACGCCCTCAGGGACAGTGAGCAACGTAACGCGGCTTTACTGGAAGCCATCCCGGATATGATCTTTATGCAGGATAAAGATGGAGTCTATCTGGATTATCATGCGCCTGATAAGGAGTCGCTGTTTTTGCAGCCTGAAGATTTCATTGGCAAAAATATGCGGGATGTCTTGCCAGCTGCCCTGAATGAGAAAATTATCCCAGTCATTGAGGAGGTTTTGCGGACTGGGACTATGCACAGTGTGGAGTATGAATCGATTAATCCCGATGATCCCGGTTTTTTTGAGGCACGCTTTGTCACCTGCGGGGATAATCAGATATTGGCGATTATCCGGGATATCACCGAACGGCGCGAGACAGAATCGCGCTTGAAGGAAAGTGAAAGTCTTTTCCGCGCCATTTTTGAGGGTGCCAACATCGGTATCGCTCTAATCGACGAGAACGGGCAGATTATTTCGCCAAACGCATCTCTGGCTAACCTGACGGGCTATACCATCGACGAATTGAAACAGCTTAAACTTTATGATCTTATTCACCCGGAAGATCGTGAAAGTCAATACGAGCTTTACAGCCGGATTCTGGCTGAGGAAACGCCAAATTATCAGATTGAACAGCGTGGAGTCTGTAAAGAAGGTTATGACCTGTGGTTGCAGGTCAATGTCTCGCCTTTCCCATCTGATACGGCGCAGGGTAAGCGGGTGATTGTCATGATGGAGGATATTACACCGCGTAAAATCACGCTGAATGCACTGCGCGAAACGGAGGAACGCTTCTTTAAAGCCTTCCACGCCAACCCGGCCTCCATCAGTATCAGCAGCATAGAGGATGGATTATATCTGGATGTCAATGACGCCTTTTTAACGATGCTGGGTTATGAGCGGGATGAAGTCATTAACCACTCCTCACTTGAGCTTGGCATCTGGGCAAAGCGGACTGATCGCCAGGAAATACTGAATCGCCTCGGTACTGAAACCGAGGTCACGCTGGAAACGCAGTTTTACAAAAAGTCAGGCGAGATTTGCGAAGTTTTTATTTCGGTCGAAACGGTCGAACTTAATCAGGAGGTCTATATCCTGGGCATGTTCCTGGATATCACTGAGCGCAAACACAGTGAAGCCATGTTGCGAGAGAGTGAGCAGCGGCTTGATCTGGCGCTTAACGGTGGTGAATTGGCCATGTGGGACTGGAATATCGCCACCGACGTGCTGGTGGTCAATGAGCGCTGGGCCGAGATTCTGGGCTATGAAATGAGTGAAGTTGAGCTGACAAATAACTTCTGGTTAAAACATTTGCATCCCGATGACATCGCTAAAACTGCAAACAGTCTTCAGGAGCACTGGCAGGGCACGCAACCTTATTTCAGTGTTGAATATCGGCTGCATACCAAGCAGGGGCAATTGCGCTGGGCTATAGTGCGCGGCAAAATCGTGGAATGGGATGCAGATGGCCTGCCTTTACGTATGGTCGGCACTCAGATCGATATGACAGAGCAAAAAGAAGCCCAGTCGGCTCTGGAAGAAAGCGAAGAACGCTTCCGTCAAATTGCGGAAAATGTACACGAAGTCTTTTATATCCACGACCCTAAAGCCCTTAAGCTGATTTATGTCAGCCCGGCTTATGAAACCATCTGGGGACGAAAGACCGAGGATATTCTGCTGGATAACACGGACTTTATCAAAGCGATTCACCCCGATGACGTGCAACGGGTAGTTAATGCCTTGCGTATCGAAATGGAGGGTGGCCCGCTCTTTAATGATGAATATCGCATTATTCGTCCCGATGGCAAAATTCGACATATCTGGGCACGCGATAATGCGCTATGGAACGATGCGGGCGAAATCTATCGCATTATTGGTATAGCTGAGGATATTACTGAGCGCAAACTGGCTGAGAAGCAGATGCTGGAAATTACGCTGGAGCGCGAGCGCGTCCGGATTTTATCCGATTTTATTAATGATGCCTCTCACGAATTTCGTACCCCGCTGTCGATAATCAATACCAAGCTTTATCTGCTGGGGCGCACAGAAGATGAGGAACGACGTGCGGGTTATATGCAGAATATCCGTGATCAGATTGATGATATCGTGACCTTACTGGAATCGCTGGTGTTGATGTCGAAACTTGACCTGAGTGATAATAGCCTGATGAATGTCCAGCTTGACGAGGTGCTGCATCTGCTGGGCAACGAAATGACGGAAAGCGCGGCAGCTCGTGATATGACCCTCACATATGAACTCACTGAGACTACACCGCCCATCTTTGGCAATTTTGAGAATATTTATCGGGTATTTTCCAATATTCTCGAAAATGCATTGCGCTACACGCCACCCGGCGGTTATATCACTGTGCGTAAATATATGGAAGAACTTTCTGTCGTGATTGAGATTGAGGATAACGGACAGGGTATTGCTGCTGATGAAATGCCCCAGATCTTTAAGAGCTTCTTTCGGGGAGATGCCGCCCATACGACACGCGGTTTCGGCCTGGGTCTGCCGCTTGCCCAGCGTATTATCGAGAGTTATCACGGCAGGATTGAAGTGACCAGTGAGGTCGGGAAAGGCTCAATATTTCGGGTTTTTCTGCCCGCCCTGCTGACAGAATCGGATGTTTAGATAATGTAGATCAGAATTGCCAGATAGTGGAGCAGACTACCCGCCAGTACAAAAATATGCCAGAGTTCGTGATGACCGAAATAACGGTGTAAATTGGGTTTTTGCAGCGCGAAAATGACTGCGCCGACCGAGTAAGTGACTCCGCCAGCCACAATCAGCGCGATGGCACCCGGTTGCATCAGTTCCAGTGCTTTGGGGAAAACCAGCACTCCCAGCCAGCCCATGCACACATACAAAAACGTGGACACATGGTTACGGTTGCCATGTAAAAACGCCAGTTTATAAATGATTCCCACGACGGCAATCGTCCATATCAGAATCAGCAAGCCCCAGCGCCAGGTGCCATTGAGCACGTTATACAGAATGGGCGTATACGTCCCGGCAATCATCACATAGATGGCGGCATGATCCACCCGACGCAGGAAAAAAACCACCTGTTCCGAGCCTTTGACCAGATGAAATGTGGTGCTCGCCAGATAGAGCAAAATCATGCTGATGCCGTAAACGATGATCGAGATCATCTTCGCGCCGTCATCGCGTGTCAGGCTGATTAAGATGATCAGCCCCAATGCACCCAGGATCGCGCCAAACAGATGCGTGAAGCCATTCACCGGTTCACGAAAACGTTCCATCATAAATCCTCACAGCTCAATAACATGCTACTCTTATAATCTCCATAATACGGGTTTTTTCTACAATCAGGCTAGAGAAAATTTATCTGTATTGTAAGAAAGTGCTTATATGCGCTGGTGCCAACCCTTAAGTTGTGTCATTCTCAAAGTCTCTTATCATAAAAGAGGACTTCATAACCGGGGATAAAAATGTCTAATTCAAATGCACAACTTAAACAAGCCTTCGAGCTGATTAAAGCCGGAAATAAAAGCGCGGCGGTTGACCTGCTTTTGCCAATTCTTAAAGTGGACAAAGATAATGCGGATGCCTGGTGGCTGATGGCAAACGCCCTGAGTGAACCTGATGACATCCGCGAAGCGCTGGAAACAGTATTGCGCTTGCGGCCAGACAACGACCGCGCCCGGCAGATGCTGACCAAACTCAATCAGAAATATCCGCCCAAACCGGCAAATGATGACTTTGCGTTCGATGACGACGACAATGATCTGTTTGCTGAAGAGTATGATGATTATCAACCGAAGGCTTACGAGCGCGGTTCCAGAAGTGGTGATAAAGTGGCGCTGGAAAAACCCAAAGGCGGCACGAATCCGCTGGTGATTATCCTGGCGGTAATTGGCGTCATTGGGGTGATTGGTTGTGGGGTGTGTTTCTTTGCGGTCAGTGCGGGACTTTTTACCGTAGGACAGGTAGTGAGTGAGGCGGTCAACGATCCCACTTTTGCCGCCGCATTGGATGAAATCGCCCAGAGTATCACGGCTGTCGCGGTCAGCCAGACGCTGCCGACTGATCTGCGGATGCAGGGCGGTGTGGAGCGCGGTCAGACCGTGACGGGTAATGTCGATACGTTTGACGACGATGGCTGGACGTTGAATACCACCAGCGGTAATACATTTACCATTGAATTGAACGCGCTATCCGGCGAACTTGACCCGCAGTTATTCGTCTATGGGCCAAATGGCAGTCTGCTGGCCGAAAACGACGATATTGCTATGGGCACCAATAACAATTCACGACTGACGATTAACGCGCCGGAAAATGGCACGTATACGATTGTGGTCAGCGCGTTTGGGAGCGGTGGCGCTTACGAATTGATTGTGCGCTAAAAAGCCAGAATAAACCGGGGGCGATATTGCCCCCGGCTACAGGCATTAGATTAGCCCTCAATCGTGGGCACGTCTTTGATTTCGCCTTCAATAAGTTTCAGATACGGTGCAAATACCCAGCCGACCGTATCTTTATAGATCACCTGCCACCACGCCCCATCACCGGGGGTACGTGCCAGCACCGGCAGAATCTGACCCCAGTCGATGCGCCCGATTTGTTCGGAGTAGATGGTCGGCTGTGCACGCAGCTTAAGTCCAGCAAAAGTCTGGGCGACCACGCCAGTGGAAGCCGCCGGATTGCCCAGCGTGACAAATGCGCTCGTCGTCGCCGCATTAAATTCGTTGCCATTGATCGCCAGATAATAGCCATAGGCCCACGCCTGCTTGTCGCTTAATTGCAGCAGGAACCAGCGGGCATCATCATCCCGTGCGACGACCGCATAAGTCTGACCGCGCAAAATCCGCCCGACACGATCCGCACCCAGGAACGGGCCCGACCGTACATTCAACACGGATGCGCGAATGACGGTGGCACTCAGCGAGCCACCGGGGATAGATGGTAAGCCCGTTGGTGCTGGAGTCGAAGTCGGCCCCGGTGTCGGGGATGGGCCAACCGTGGCCGCCGGGCCGAGCAATTGCCATTGAAACTGAAGCTGCGCCACGTCAGATCGCTCGACCAACTCCACGACAAGATTATGCGCCCCAGCAACAATTTCGCGGTCAAAAGTGCGCGATTTTGGATAAATGCCATCCAGACTGAAGTCATCAAACACGGTCTGACCATCAAACAGGACACGTACCTGATCATCCCAGGTGACCGTAAAGCGATAATTGCCGCTCTGGAAAGTCTGGGTAGATGTAAAACGCGCGCTGAAATTATTTTCCCGCACCGCCCCGATCACGGCACCATTGATGATGGGCTGTCCCGTCCAGTTGAAGTTCAGGCCGCTGATGTTGGTAATCGTTGCCGCGGCACTGTCACTGAAATCACGGTTGTTGTAAAAAGTTCCTGTCCAGTTAAAACCGAAATCCTGCGCCGTGATACTGGAGATTCCAACCAGAACACTTGCAAGAACGAGGATAAGCAATATTCGTTTAAGCATATACCTGCTGCCTCCTGACCATTAAAATATAAGCGCACTTTTGCCAGTGTTTGGGTAGAGCATTTGCTGCCTCGGCAGAAGGGCTTTCGTCTAATTCTATCGCTTGTAGATCATTTCTACATCAGGAGTCAACATTGCGCGAGTTACCCTCTTCCTATCTTTCACCCAAATTGCGGGCTTTGGATGTACAAAAGAAAGGCCGCTATGGGATTTTTGCGGTCAAACCGATTGCCGCCGGGGAATTAATTGTCGCCTGGGGTGGCACCGTTTTTGAAGGTGGAGCCTTTCGCCAGCTTTCAACCGAGCTCATGAGCCTGAGTGTCCAGATTGAAGATGACCTGTTCCTCACGCCTGACCGTCTGGGGCCGGGTGACCGGGTCAACCATTCGTGCGAACCGAATGCTGGAGTCCGGGGATACAGTATGCTGGTCGCCATGCAGGATATCCAGGCTGATGAAGAAGTGTGCTACGACTATGCCATGACCGATGGCAGCCCCTACGATGAATTTACCTGCGCCTGTGGTGCGCCCACCTGCCGCCATCAGGTTACCGGTCAGGACTGGAAGCAGCCGGAATTGCAGCAAAAATACGCGGGTTATTTTTCGCTGTATTTGCAGTGCCGTATTACACAACTCAAACCTTCGTAATGTAAGTTCATATTGTTTATCCCAAAGAAGGGATTTACAATTAATTTATTGATTTGAAATAATCAATAAATTAACTCTTTAACGATTATCAAAGTGATTATATGCAATATCTAATTGTCAATGCGGATGATCTGGGCATTTCAAACGGTGTGAACCGGGGCATTCTGGAGGCACACCTTCAGGGGATTGTCACGTCAACCACTGCTATGGTGAACCTGCCGTCTGCAACCGGTGGTATCCAGTTGGTGCAACAGCGTGCCCCCAGGCTGGGCATTGGTCTGCATTTTACTTTTACGCGCGGTCGTCCGGTTTTGCCAGCGGAGCAGGTGCCGTCACTGGTTCAGCCTAATGGCGAATTTTACAGCCTGCCGGAATTCATGGTGCGCAATCCCAATTTTAACGCCGATGAACTACGGGCCGAGATGCAGGCGCAGCTTACGCGCTTTATCCAGATTGCAGGCTGGCTGCCCGATCACTTTGATGCGCATCACTATGTTACCTATCTTAACCCCGATATGTTTGACATGATGCTCAAACTGGCGACGAAGCATAAATTGCCCCTGCGCAGTGCTGAAAAACACATGACGCTGGATGCCATGCGTCAGGTATTCGCAGCCCGTGGTTATCCGCAGACGGTGATTGATACGCTGCCTCAGGAAATCCTGCAGATGTACGCGGCTAATCCGCGCCCGCTGTGGCCCAATAGTGTCGAACGTGGTTTCTATCATGCGGGTGCAAATCTGGAAAACCTGCTGGAGATTCTGCGTAATCTGCCGCACGGCGTGACCGAGCTCATGTGCCATCCGGGTTATATTGATGATCTGGTGGATATCTATCGGGAACCGCGTGAACTTGAGCTGCGTGCGCTGATGAACCCACGGGTGCGCGAAGTGATCCAGCAGGAAAATATCCAACTGATCAACTTCAGCCAGATGCCCTCCATCTGATCAGCTTTTACGCACGATCTCCCAGGCGAGATGGTTAATCTCCGGAATAATCAGTTTTTCCAGCGCGGTTTTGACTGCGTTGGTGCTTCCCGGCATGGATACTAACAGCGTACTTTTATAAACCCCGGCGGTCGCACGGCTGAACATGGCCGCCGCGCCAATATCCTCATAACTGATCATGCGGAAAATTTCGCCAAAACCGGGCAGGGTCTTTTCCAGATAACGGCTGATAACATCATAGGTGGTATCGCGTGGGCTGATGCCGGTGCCGCCATTAAACAGAATGATCTGCACCTGGGGCATGGCGCTCAGTTCTTCAATCACCGCCGCGACCTGATCCGGCTCATCCTTGATGAGACGATACGCCGCGACCTGATGGCCTAATTCGCTCATGCGCGTTTCGATATAGGCTTTATTTTTGTCGGTTTCCGGCGTGCGGCTGTCGCTGACGGTAACAATCGCCAGTGTGACTGGCCCATGTCCGGCCTTTTCGCGGTGTTCATCTGCACCCATGATTGCCCCTAACGATCTATCAGGCGATCTTCGCGTCGGGCAGCCAGCAGTTCTTCCAGCTCGACAATCTGATCTTCATCCATTTTTTCGACAAAGCGGCTGGTACGATTGGTGCGCTTGTTTTTAGCCTGTGCCTGCTGGTCAGCATTTCCCCACTGGCCGCTGTTCCAGATGGCCGCGGTGCTGCTGGCCGCAGCGATGCTGATAATCAGCGTCACCCACACCACCGTCTCCGAATCCAGATTCGAAAAAATCAGAACACCCACCAAAGCTGACCAGATCGAAATGGTGGTAATGACACGTCCAATATCTGCCATCACTTTTACTCCCCTGACTAACGATCAATCAAACGATCTTCACGGCGGGCGGTGAGCAGGTCTTCCAGTTCCAGGATTTCATCTTCATTCAGATTATCAACCAGGCGACTGGTATGGTTGTTGCGTTTATTTTTCGCCTGTTCAGCTTGCTGCTCCTGATTAGCGCGCATCGTTTTGCTGGCTTCTTCCCAGATAACGGCGGTGGTAATCGTCGCGGCGATCCCCAGGATGAAGGTCATAGGAATCAGATCGTCCGACGATGTGCCAAAAATCAGAATCGCCGCCACTGCGCTCCAGATAATTACTGTAGCTTGCAGCCGAATATCATTCATAACACCCTCGCTCAGTTCGTTTGCTAGTGCTCTTTTGAGCTTATCTGCTGTTAACCATTACGCAGCAGGGCGCTCAATAGTTGCATGGTTTACAGAGTGTAGGGCATTGTGCCCGTTTCATCGACTTTATAACCCCAGCGCCTGAGATAATCTGTACCGCGCAGGAAATCATCTCCCAGCGCGGCCAGCCGCACTTCAAGCTCCTGATCCAGCTCCGCCTCAAGCTGACGGCGCTTGCCGATTAAGTTCTCAAGCTGATAAGGGTCTTTATCGTTGTCGTATAACAACCATGGGCCATCCAGGTCACGCACATAGGTATAGCGCCCGGTACGCAGCCCGCGAAATTCGCGCCCGCCTTTGGTTGTCGGCCATTCTCCGAACGGATGATAACAGGCCAGCAACGCCGCACCACCGGATGGATCACTGCCGCCATTCATGTAGCCGGTAAAATCCAGCCCTTCGACACTCTCCGGGATATTGATGCCACACAGACCCAACAGCGTCGGCATGATATCCGGCGAATTTATCGTGGCATCCAGCTCGCGTCCTTGCCGGCCAAAACGCGCCGGATAGCGCAGCAGAAACGGCACACGAATGGATTCTTCCCACGGTTTTTGCTTGCGTTCCAGCCCGTGTGACCCCAGCATATCACCGTGGTCAGACGTAAACACAAAGATCGTATTTTCGGCTAATCCGCTTTCTTCCAGTGTCGCCAGCAAATCCCCTACACAGTGATCCAGCGCGGAACAATGCGCGTAATAACCCGCCAGCCATTCACG